>NZ_JAULLI010000001.1:0-188330 GCF_030518115.1 Ligilactobacillus sp. 110_WCHN | reverse complement strand
GAAACAACGGTAAAGAAAGAGATATTTCATTAGGTTATTTTCCGAGTCTGAAATATGCTTTAGCGTGGTTAAAACGTGAAAAAATTAAATCATTAGGAATGTTAACCATTGATGAATATATCAATGAATTACGGAAATTAGAAAACTGGACGGGAGAGATTTTGAATGAGCAAAAAAATTAAATATTTTATTTATGGTTTTGTAGCAGTGTTAGTTATGATTTTGGCAGGTTGTGGAATTCACTGGTATTTCACTTCAACAGCAAGTGGAATAAGAACAGCCGTTAATTTCAAATCAAATGTTAATAACGGCATGGAACGTGAAATCACAGTGTACAACGCTGACGGTAAAGTAATTATGCACATGAAAGGCAAGTTCGATATTCAACATTCAAATAGATCATTGCAATATATCGACCAAAACCACATGAAACACAATATTTACTTTGGAGATAACACAACAGTGACAGTTAATGAGGTGAAAAAATAGGTGAGTAAGAGAGATAAAACTAAAAGAGAGGTTCGGGTGATTTTCTCGAATACGCCAAGATACATTAGTTTTTTTGATATCAACGGCAAACCTGTTGCAATTCGGGAAGATGAAGGAATTAATCAATATAAAGGAAATGGAAAATATCAGTTAATTACACGAAAAAACACCTATGATGTTGACCGTGACACATGGGAAAAGGTATTAAATTTTTTAACGTGGGAACGGAAATTATAAGAGAAAGGGATGCATCCAATGTTTAATGCTAGTGATGACGAAATGAAAGAAGTAATCAAAAAAGTTAAGGATGAACTTGAATGTTTGAATAAAATGCAAGCGAGTGTAAACCGATTTATTGATAAGGCTGTGCCATATAAATTACTTGAAGGAACAAAAGATTACGAAAGTGAATATTTGAAATTAATGCTTAAACAATCAAGAATTATGGGTGACTATAAATCAATATTGCAACAACGTTTGAACTTACTAGAGAAAGCAATTAAAGCATGATAATTCCGACAATAGTAGTTATTGAGTTTATTATTTTTATATTGATTATTTGGATAAAAATAAAAAAGAATTGATGATAACATCGGCGAAAAAGCCGGTGTTATTTTGATTTTATTCTAAAAATCCCTTGACTATACACTTAATTAAGTGTATTATAATAATTGTAGGAAGGAGGTAAGCTTTTATGAAACCACGAAAAAAGCTGACATTTGAAGAAAAACTGGTCATCATTCAAATCATTCTTCAAATTGTCAGCATACTGATAAGTTTGATTAAGTAATCAAACGATAGGAGCAAAGCAATCAAGCTGAACTCCTATTTCAGTGTATCATAAAGGCGCAACGATATGAAGAAACTAAATAGATTAGATTGGTTGTTAATCGTGTTAATTGGATTAACGATTGTGAATATTATTATTAAGTTGGTGAAATAGAAGTGGCAATATCTGAGGCTAGGAAAAAAGCAAATAAAAAATGGGATGATAACAATAAGGAGCGAATGAAATATCTGAGATACCGTTCATATTCCAGGACTTTTATTAATAAATTGGCAACCCTCGAAGATTTAAAAAATTTACAGAAGACAATCAAAAATCGAATAAATGAAATGAAATAGTAACCGCACGGAACCGAAGCCGATTGCGGTTTTTATTTTGTCTTATAATCAAACTACTAATTATATTCAAAGGAGTGTATTCAGTGGTTAGATTAAGCGAAGATATTGCTAAAGAAATCATTAATTCACGTTGTTTTATCACAAATGTTCATCAATTAGCTAATCGCCTTCATATCAGTGATGAAGATGCCAGAAATGATATTTATTATCAATTCACCCAGAAGCGTCTTAAAGATATGACTGAAGATGAGTTCATTGAAAAATGGAATGATGAACATGAACGGAAAGTTTTAGAATGGAAAATCACATATTCACGGCAAGATGTACAACATCAGTATTATTCAGGGTATGAACGTGAAGACGATAAAAAAGGCAGATTAATGGTTGGCGTACCAACGCTAGAAGAGATCAGGGCAAAGAATGAACCAACTGCTATTCCATTGATTAAAGATGATGAGACTAAGCTATTAGAATTTGTCATGGAACATTTGGAAGAGATATTTCCAAATTCACCAAAGAAGATTGAAATGATCACAAATATCGTCAATCACACTAAGGTATATACACGAAAGCAAATCACTAATTTGTTATCGGATATTCGTAAGGCGTGTAGACGCAAACGAGCAATGTTAGATCAAATGTATAACACGTTTATTCAGCAAGATGATATTCAGTTATTGGAGTTGTTAACATGCATCCATGAAAACGAAAAACGGGATGCAACAATCTATCAGAAAGATTTAAGAATGACAGTCATTATTGATAAGTCAGAAGATATGATTAGTGATTTAATTGATGAATGCATCCAGTCAGGTTGTTGGATTGATAACCCAAGACAATTGCAAAAGAATTGGATGCATGCTGATGTAACAGATAAGATTATCTTTATTAAATTCCTAGATGATAAATACAATGAATTAAGCAATAAGCTAGGTGATTAACATGCGAGTACATGAATGCGCATATCGAACATGCAATGAACTAATACCAACAGATAGAAGATATTGCGATAAACATAAGCAATATGAACAAGAACAAGTTAAGTATCGTAACAAAAGATATAACAAGATGTATCGTGATAAACAACGTAATACATTCTACCAATCAAAACAATGGCAGCGAGTACGCAACTATGTAATCAATAGAGATTGCTACACATGCCAAGTGTGTGGCAGTGCAGTGACTGATAGAAAGATTGTTGACCATATCATTCCATTGCGTGTTGATAAGACACGAGCATTAGATACATCTAACCTATGGAGCTTATGTGATCGATGCCACAATCGAAAAACAATTAAAGAAGAACAAATCTTGCATAGCGCAAACGGTTTAAACAAGTTAAAGCACATAAGCAAAGAACGATGGAAGATATACATTCAAGAATTTTCAAATGATCAATAAGCATGGTGTGAAAATGGCAAATATTGTCAAAAAGCATCCCGGAAATTGCGTAAAATGAAAAATACACAAAATTTTAAGCACGGTGAAAACGCCGTGTTTTTTGTTCACCTCGAAAAAAGCCCCCCGCACCGCGTCAAATCAAGGAAAGCGCGCAATGGAACTCGCGCTCGTTAAAAACCCATTTTTAAATACTAAAATTTTACCCCGGCCGGCAAAAACAAAGAAAAACTTAAGAAAAGCCTGAAACAACCTATCTTTATTTAACTATCAAAAAGTAAGAATCATAAAATTAGACTTTATTTTTTTAGTTTAAGGTGTGAATCAAAAAACGGGAAGGTGTGAACAATGGCTGGAAGGAATATGAAACTGACACGTGATCCAAATGCGCGGTCAGAGTACAAGAAGAATACAGAACGTTTGGATAAATTCCAAAAAGGAATGCAGGAACTCCAAAAATCGCCGAACAAGAATTTCAAAGGAACGAAAGCAGCTTATATTTACAAGCAATTGGTCACTGAATTGCGTGAACAAGGTTTTGTTAAACAACTAGATATGCACTTAGTCAATGTTTTGGCCATGCAGATTGATATTTATTATCAAGCTTATCGTGACATTGTTGAACACGGAATTCAGGATGCAATCTTCAAGCCAATTACAGATCCTGTTACCGGGGAAATCATTGATGAAGTTTTCCAAGGCTACAAAGCTAATCCGGCAGTCAATACGTTAAATATGGCCACAAATCAAATTAAGACAATCAGCGATAAGCTCGGATTGACGCCAACCAGTCGTGCTAGCATGTTGGCCAACATTAAAACCGATGACGATGATGAACCAAGCTTAGGTGACTTACTGAATAAGGGTGGTGCATTCTAGTGCGTAAGATTGACCTAACCAAACATGATGTCATTGAGCAATATACGGTTGAGTTGCATCGCGGTAAGTACAATGAAATTTTTGAAGAGTATAAAGACCCAGCAACCAAGTATTGCCGTGACGTTCTAGACGAAAAAATCATCACTTGCAACGCGATTAAGCTAATGGCGTTTCGTCATCTTCAAGATTTAAGACGGATTACCGAAGACGATGAATTTGAATATTATTACGACTTAGATGAAGCAGTTAAGATTCTGAATTTTAGCAAGTTGATGATTGATATTAGTACAGGGAACCCGTTGGAATTAATGGACTGGCAACAATCGCTATTGTTGATGATCAATGCGTGGAAGTCTGAGAAGGACGACACCAAGCGCTTTAATAAGGTGATTTTTAGTGTTGCGCGGACAAACGGAAAGACAGCCATTTGTGCAATTCAGATTCTATATAGTTATCTAATTGAAATGGATAATCTAACAGGACAAGAAGCCATTTTAGTCGCTCCAAACAACACACAAGCAACTAAAGGATACTCATATCTTCAATTGCAATGCAATCATCTCAAAGAATATAAGGCGTTTGATAAATTATTTGAGCAGAAAACAATTGATGTTCAAACTGATCAGATTATTAGCAAGAAAACGCAAAATAAGACGCTCAAATTATCGTTTGAAGCCAAGCGTTTTGATAGTTTGCACCCACGAATTGTAGTTGCAGACGAAGTTGCGGACGATTTACGGCAAAAACTGATTAGCGATGGTTTAGATAAGCTTTCAAG
The DNA here is from genome assembly GCF_030518115.1 of Ligilactobacillus sp. 110_WCHN. Classification (NCBI taxonomy): domain Bacteria; kingdom Bacillati; phylum Bacillota; class Bacilli; order Lactobacillales; family Lactobacillaceae; genus Ligilactobacillus; species Ligilactobacillus sp. 110_WCHN. Next base: position 183,661 of record NZ_JAULLI010000001.1, on the reverse strand, counting down.
CGGACAAGTTCAAATCGATAGCCCACAGATGATTCAAATTTCAACAGCTTATCCGGATGCCAATTGCGCGTTCAGGAAGACTGAAAAAATCATGATCGATGAAATGAAGAAAGATTATGAACGTAAGCTCGAAAACACATTATGTATCATCTACGAGCAAGATAACGTTGATGAAGAAACGAGCAAGCCCGAAACATGGATCAAATCAAATCCAATTCTTGCTTTACCGGAAGTCGGCGACCACTTAAAAGAAAACATGTTAAAGGAACGTGATAGCAAAGAAGCTGACGGTACGCTATATAGTTGGCAAAACAAAAACCTTAATTGCTGGCTTAATCGTGGGACTAATAACTATCTCGAATTATCTGATGTTGAAAATGCAGTGGTTGGCCAGTCACCAATCAATATTGACGGAAAGGAAGTTTATATCGGGTATGACGCGTCAAACTTTAGCGATGATACGTCACTAGCATTTGTTTTCCCGTACGTTGAAGACGGCCAAGGTAAATATTATGTTCAGGAACATTCATTCATCCCGTTGGCACGTTCGCAAGGTCGAATCGAATTAAAGGAACAAAAGGACAATATTCCATATCGCAAAGCTGAAAAGGACGGATTCTGTTCAATCACTAAAAACAGTCAAGGTTTTATCAACATTGACGAAGTTTACAACTACTTGATGAATTTCATTGCTGATCATCAATTGAAGGTCAAATGCTTTATTTATGACCGCTGGAACTCAGATACAATCGTTAAAAAATTAGAGCAGAACAATGATTTTCCGTTGCTTGCTTTACAACAAAACATTCAACATTTGAACGATTCAACTAAGGAATTTCAGCGAACGATTGCAGAAGGGCGAGTGAAGTTCTTAAATGATGAAATTCTGCAAGCTGCGCTCACTAATGCGGTATTAGTACAGGCAAACGGCTTTGTCAAAATCGATAAGGATAGAGCAACTCAAAAGATTGACGTTGCGGATGCAATCATTGATGCATTTGAACGCGCACGATACCACTTTGACAACATTGATTTTGATAAGGATAAAAAGAATCCATTTTCAGGAATGGATGACGATGAAATTAACGATTACTTTATGAACGAATTCAGTTTCTAGGAGGTAAAAGAATGCGAAATGTTTTAGCAATTTTATTAGATTGTCTACCGTTAATTCTATTAACAACAGGCATTGTCATTATATCGGTTGGGGTCTTCATGTTTAATACCATTCTTGGACTGATCGTAACCGGAGTAATGCTAGTAGCAGTTGCTTTAATGCTGGCTTATCGCAAAGGAGATGATTACTGATGCCATTTAATTTTTTTAAAGGATTTCAAAAGCGGAATATGTATCTTCCAAGTGAAATCCCGTATATTCCAGACGGAAACAATATTATTCCCAATGAGTTAATCAGCGCTGATATTGCGCTACAAAATTCAGACGTTTATACGGTTGTTAATCGAATCTCAAGTGATATTGCCGCTTGCGACATTGATTGTCAAGATCCGCAACATGGCGTGATTGAAAAGCCCAACTCAGTTCAAACTAAATTTAGTTTCTTCCAAACTGTTTTGGCGTCAATGCTGCTTAACGGAAATGCATACTGCACGATTCATCGAAACGGTTCGCATGTAGCAGATGAGTTGGAATTGGTTCCTTCTGAATCGGTTCAACTCACATTGATCACTGATGAAAAATCAGTCGTTGATATTGAATATACATTCAACTATTCAGACGGACGGCCACCGAAGACACTACCGTCAAGTGAAGTGCTTCATTTCAAGCTTTTGTCTGCTGGATATGAAGGGAATCTATATACCGGACGTTCACCGCTTGAGAGTTTAGCAACTGAATTAGAATTGCAAAATCAATCACACCAATTGGCATTGAACACCATTGCAAATGGAATTTATCCGCAAAATATTCTGAAAATTCCGGAAGGCAAGATTTCACCGCAAACTAAAGACAAGATCAGACGTGATTTCATGAAACAAAACGGCGGTAAGAACACTGGAGCGCCAATTGTATTAGACCAGTCACTTGATTATCAACAAGTAAGTATTAATGGCGATGTTGCTAAGTTCTTGAATAATTACAATTTCTCACAAGAACAGATCGCTAAGGCCTTTGGTATTCCTGATAGCTACCTTAATGGTCAAGGTGACCAACAATCAAGTGCTGATATGCTTCAAAACTTGTACATCAACAGCCTTAGTCCATATATCAGCCCAATTGAACAGGAATTAAGTAAGAAATTAGGTGTTGATGTTAAGGTGAACGTCTTATCAATCTTTGACCGGACACACGAAAAAGCAATCAATGACGTTAGTACATTGCTTACAAGTGGCGCAATCACGCCTGATCAAGCCCAACAAATCTTATCTAGTGAACATGTATATGGATTGACGCCGGTTAAAATGCCAACACCAGCCGTCAACCCGCCAGCTAATAGTTAAAGCATTGAAAAGAGGTGAGATTATGGATAAGAACGCAGATATTAGAACGATTGATAATGTCGTCCGTGCTATGCCAACAGATGACGGTTCGATGAAGATTAGCGGAACAGCGATTGTATTCGACCAACCATCGCAAGATATGGGGTTTATTGAATACATTAAACCGGATGCAGTCCGTGGAATTGATTTTAGCCAAACGATGCTTTTATACAATCATGACCCGGCTAATATCCTTGCTCGTTCAAATGCTAATAATTTGAATATTACAGTCACAGATACAGGGGTTCAATTTGAAGCAACATTGCCGGATACGACTTTGTCAAAAGACGTTTACGAAGGCATTCGCAGCGGCAACCTTCAGGGATGCTCATTCGGTTTCAGAATTGCTCCTGATGGTGATGAGTGGGAAACACGCGATGACGGAACAATCATTCACACGATTAATCAAATTCAATCGGTAGGCGAGTTATCTATTACTCCCATTCCTGCATATTTACAAACAAGCGTAGGTGTTAAACGTGCGCTTGATAAGGCAAAGGAGGAATTGAAAGTGCCAAAAGATAAAGTAAACGATCAGCCAAACGTTGATTTAGAAGAAAAAGAAGACGAAATTCGGGCTTTGAAAGAAAAACTTAAGCAAACCAAAGATGAAAATAAGAACTTAAAGGATGAAAAGGCTGCTTTGGAAGAAGAAGCTAAGAAAGCTAAAGAAAAACCAAAGCCTAATCCAAAAGAAGATTCAGAAGAAACTGAATCTGATGATAAAGAAGGTGAAGATAAAAAACCTTCTCCAAAAAAAGAAAAGAAAACGGAGGAAACACGGAGCATGCATAAGAAGAACATCACTCCTGAATCAGCAGGTACAAAAGATGAAGTTCGTGCATTTGCCGACTACTTAAAGAACGGTTCTAAGTATGATCGGCGTGATGTATCAGGAATTGGTTTACCAGTCGGTCAAGTTATCATTCCAAAGACAATCTTGACACCTGAACAAAAGCAATACCAATTCCCACGTCTTAGCGGCTTAGTACGGACAGTATCAGTTAAGACGACAACAGGGATGCTTCCATTATTCGATTTAGCTGACGGTACATTGGCAGAACACAGCGAATTTGTTGAAACAACACCAAATAACGCACCAGCTATTAAAGAAATCGACTGGAAGTTACAAACATATACAGGTCGTTACGTATTCTCACAAGAATTAATGAGCGACTCATCCTATGATTGGCAATCAGAATTATCAAGTTGCTTAATCACATTGCGTGACAACACAGATGATTCATTGATTATGCAAGCATTGACAACAAGTCCCGCAAATCCTGTAACAGGTTCAACGGATGTCATTGCCGACTTGAAGAAGGCATTAAACGTTAACCTTCAACCAATGGATTCACAACAAGCAACAATCATTGTTTCACAATCAGCATTTAACTACCTTGATACCTTAACAGATAAGATTGGCCGTCCACTTATCAACGAAAACTTAACAGAAGGCATGGGTAAACAATTATTAGGACATCAATTAGTTGTTGTTCCTGATACATTATTCCCTTCTGCTAAAGCAGGCGACATCAACCTTATCGTTGCACCATTGAAGAAGGCAGTTATTAACTTCAAACAATCAGAAATCACAGGGCAATTCCAAGATACTTCTGATGTTTGGTATAAACAATTAGGTATCTTCTTGCGTGAAGATGTTGTTGCTGCACGTCCAGACCTTGTTACAACAATCAAGGCTGACGCATCAGTAAGTGCTGCTGCATCATCAACCAGTTCAAACGCAGGAAAATAGATAATCTTTACCGCCTAATGAATGACAACAGTATCGCAATGCGAGGCGGTTAATAAGGAGGCGAGAACGTGCCAAGCGATGACAAGATAACTGAGGTATTAGATGAATTGTGCTTAGATGATGAACCTGATACTCGAAAGACAATCGGGAACATCATTAATCAAGCAGAAGTATTGATTTGTGATGCGTTAAGCACAAAAGCTAAGCCTGAAGATTTACGTGGTAATCCAATTTATGAACGCTGCGTTAATACAGTTACTACTCAAATTTATTACGAAAGGACGTTGCCAAACGGTTTTTCTAATGGCGTTATGGCACTTCTTAATCATTTGGAGGGATACGTAGATGACTACTCAAACGATCAAAGCTAGATTCCAGCCCTACCAAATGCGCTACAAAGTAACTTTTAATTCGCAAACTGAAAAAGAAAATGCGATCGGCCAAACAGTAACGGTCAATAGTCCGTTATTTACTAAACATTATGCGAAAGTAAAAATTTCTATCAATCAAAAGTTTTCCGCAGTCGGAACGGAAGCTGAACACGATGTTTATATCGCGGTTAAGCATGATAAACGCTTTGATGAAATGGATTATGCCAAGTTAACAGCAACGATTGGCAATGATGATTATCGAATAGTTGATATCAATGCAGTTGATGACAATTATTTGAGTTACGACATGATTACCTTAAGGAAAGTGAGTGGTCATAGTGGAACTTGATGAGGCATTAAACGAATGGTATCAGGGTGTTGTTCGGACGATGACATTATCGCCAGAAGAACAAGCACAAATTACTAAAGCAGGAGCGGATGCAATCAAGCCGGAACTTGAACGGGTTACTCCTCAAAGTAATCGGAATAGTGATCCACATTTGCGAGATAGTGTCGTTACGGTTAATAAGAACATTGACGGTGCAAAAGATGGAACAAGTACCTTAGGATATACCGAGAATAAAGGGTATATCGCACGGTTTATGAACGATGGTACTAAATTCTATCCCAATCGTCATGGTGGTGGAAAGAACCACGTCGGCTTCTACAATCGTTTCTTAACTAATCCAAACGTCAAAGCAAAAATGCTAACAGCAGAAGCGCTTGAACTGAAGAAAATCATTGATAGAAAGAGCAAAAGCTTATGAGCTGTATTGAAGACACCAAGGCCTTATTAAAAGGTACTAAATACATTGACGATATCTATTTGTACAACATTCCTGAAACACAATTAGAAGTGACTGACCGAACACAAATGCTGTTGCGGGAAATTCAAATAGATACTGATGATGAAGGCAATAATGAGTTCTTTGCAGTAACAACCGAATTAGAGTTACAAATCTTTTTCAAAAAAGAGTTTGATGACGGTTTCGATATGGAACAGTTTCAAACCTCATTACTAAAATTGTTAACAGACAATCACTACACCGTTAATAGCTTAGGCGGAGCATTGTATGACCCCGACACAAAACAATTAACGATGACGTGGTTTATAGAAAAATTATCATACACAAAGGAGTGAATCGCCAATGGCAACAGTTGGTATTGATCGAGTTTATTTAGGATTATTCGACCAAAACGGAAATATCTTAACAGATGAAACAACTGGCTTTACAACCGGATGTATTGAAATCACAGATGACATGTTAGGTACTAACGCAGTTAACGTTCAAATTTCAAAGACCAACGATGAAGTTGACGGGAACAACAAAGAAGTATCAATGATCAAGTCATTGCCAACATGTCAATTTGACGTGACGTTCAACAACTTGCCTTTTGATATTCAAAACAAGTTGTTAGGCCGTGTTAAGACTGGTGCTGGTTATGTTGATACAATGGTTAACACATATGCCGGAATCATTGCTCGAACTTCTGCCTTAAATTATAAGGACTATATTTACTACATCATGGGTAAATCCGTCCCAACACCTAAAGGGCGGAACATGCAAACTAACACTTCAAAGAAGACAAACGTCGCAACAGATGAATTTTCATTTGAAGGCTTGGCTTGCAGTCGGACAAACGGAATGCCTTACATGTTAGCAGCGACAACAATGGAAGATTTCTCAGAAAAAGCATTGTTTGACCAAATCTTCCCTAATCAAACATTGATTACCAATACAGGCAAACCGGAAGCGGCTGAAAATCATTCAGGTGAAACGATTGTTCCAGTTACTGGTTCAGGTTCTTCATCTTCAGTCGAAACTGCAACTAATTCAGGAGCGAGTGCAAGTCCTAGTGCTGGTACAACTCCTAAACAATAAGACCATTAAAAGACAGGTTTGATACCTGTCTTTTTTTTGTGCGTTAAAGAGTTGAAAAATAACGAAAGGTCTTGTTGTTATGAAAATTAAATTAAACGAATTACCACTTCAAAATAAAGTGTTTCATGTAAAACAATCAGTTAAAAACATGCGTAAGACTTACAAATTGCAAAAGCATTTTGCTGAAGTAAGCAAGAAAATCGATGATTTAACTAAAGAAACGGATGTAATTGATCCAAAGAACGCTAACGAAAAAGATTTAGCGCGTCTTAATGAATTAAATCAAGAAATGATGGATGTTTCTTTCAAATCAATTGATACAGCCTTAGATTACATCTACTCAATCTTGAAATTGTCAGATAAGGATATTGAAATCGTTGAAGATAACCTTAAACAAGATAAGGTTGTTGATATCGCTAATAAGATTGCAATGAAACTTATGGGTGTTTCGGAAGAGGATGTCCAGGAATCAAAAAAGTAACGAATAACACTGGTTTACAAATGTTGAAAGCACAGAATGCGTATGATGAGTTTTTGGTATTTGAGAAATCAGCAATTCAAAATCTTCATTGGACGCTTGATCAGGTTGAAGAATCAGATTATTTCCTGTTAATGGAAATTTTAGGAACGGATGCTGAGCAAGTTCAACAAGAAGAAGTGTATGACGACCCAATGGAGCTATTTAATAAAATTGCAACCGAGGGACATACGTAAATCGGTAAGGGCTGTCTAGCCCTTATTTTTTTACTCAAAAGGAGGTCAAACATGCCAGCAGGTAAAAAAATATCCGCTCAAATGAGTACCAGTATCGCACTTGATACTTTAAAAACAAGTGAAAGCTTAAAGTCATTGCAATCAGCAATCACAGGAGCAACTAGCGCTTGGAAAGCTCAATCAACTGCCTTACAAAGTGCAGGTAGAAGTCAAGATGCTTTAAAAGCTAAGATTAATGGACTAAAAGAAGTTCAAGAAATTGAATTGACAAAAATTGAGGCATTAAAACAGAAGCAAAAGGATCTAGATGTAACAACTCAAAAGGGGGCACAGCAATACAGTAAGTACCAAAGCCAAATCGATAGATTGAATGCAACGTATGAAAAGCAAACGGTGCAAATTGATAAAGCCAAACAATCTTTGAACTATTATGAAACAGGCTTAGGTAAACTTCAAAGAGAATATCAGCAAAGCAATAAATTAAGCGAAGCATATGTTGAAAGGCTGCGCGCAGAAGGCAATCAAGAAAAGGCAAATAAAGAAGTAGCAGCCCAATTAACAAAGAATTATGCAAATTTAAGTAAACAGTACTCTACTCAAAAGCAGGAACTTAATACGCTTAATCAAAAGCAAAAAGAGGCTAACCAGACATTAGAAATTCAACGCGCAAAATTGAAATACGTTGAAGAAGTCGCTGGTAAAACATCGACTGATTATGAAAAAATGTCTCAGGCAGTTACACAGGCCGAAAGTAAACTGGACAAGATCAATAGCACATACAATGAACAGTTAATTCGATTGCAAAAGACTGCAACTGAAATGGCCAACACTAAAACTCAAAGTGAGAAGTTAAATGATGAGCTTGCTAAAAAACATCCAAACTTTCTTACTAGAGTTAGAGAAAACTTAGATAAGACACAAGATAAGACAAACAAGCTTAGTTTATCTACAGCGAAAATGTTCGCTGCAAATATGCTATCCAACGGTTTATCTAGCGCATTGAGTGCATTGCATGCCAAGTTTACCGATTTACTCCATCAAGGAAATGAATACCTTGATTATGAGCAAAAGATGAATGCTACATGGCTTACATTAACTGGAAATGCTCAAAAAGGTAAAGATATGGTCAATACCATTAATCAGTTAGCTGTAAGCGCACAAAACTCAACACAAATGGTTGATGGGCTAGCCAAGCAGTTCTATGCAGTAACTCAAAATAAGGATAAAACATTAGAATTGTCAAAATCAGTTTTAACTTTACAGGATGCATTTGGTGCTAGTGATGACGCTGTCCAAAACTTTGCTCAACAGTATGCCCAAATGGTTGCAAATGGTAAGGCTAGCGCACAAGATTTCTTATCATTCACTAACGTATTCCCACAAATGAAACAACAGCTGTTAGAGTATGAAAAAACTGTAACTCATAATACTAAAATGACAACGGCTGACCTTAATCAAATGATTAGTGCGGGAAAAATCTCTGCCGAAGATATGAATAAAGTTTTGATTGATATGGGTAAGAAGTATCAAAATGCTACTCAAAACTTTACAAGCACAATTCCTGGATTAAAACGGACAATTGACGCTACTATGCCTCAGTTAATTAGTGCGATTGAACAGCCTTTTTATAAGATGAAAAATCCTATTTTAGGAAGTCTATCAAAGGCAGTTACTGATCCAGCGATTAAAAACGAAGTCGGAAAGCTAGGTAAAATCTTATCCGATGCATTAAATGATGTAATGAATGCATTTGGTGGCGGTGCTAGTTTTAACGGCGTAAAAGTACTTAAAGGAATTCTTCAAGATGTTGAAGGTGCGGTTAAGAAAACAGCAACAACCTTGGTTGAACATAAAAACGATATTAAGAGCTTTATGAGCGTAATGTCGCAGGCAAGCGTTGCAACGTGGAAAGTATTTGCTGAAACGTTAAAAATTTTAGAACCCGCTATATCTGCAGTATCTAAAGCAGCCGCCGCTCATCCAAAAGCTTTTGGTGTGATGGCCACTGGGATGATTGCAATGAACGCAGCTTCTAAGGCATTAAGAAATCCATTAATGCTTGTTGCAGGATCATTATTAAAATTACATGATAATGCAGATAAGGCAAAAGATAAGTTAGGTGGTTTAAAATCACTTTTCGGAACTTTGAAAGATAAAATTGCTCCACTTACAGGTAAAATTAAAGATTTAGCGATGACCTTTGGAAGTAAGTTAGTATCAGGATTGAAGAAAGTATTACCTATTGGAAAAAATGTTCTTGGAATGTTTAAAAGTATTGGTACTTTCTTCTTAACCAATCCGTTTGGTATTGCAATCACGGCTATTGTTGCAATTGGAACAGCATTGACTGAATTGTACAAGCACAATGCCAAGTTCAGAAAATTCGTTAACGGTATCATCAGTTCGGTCAAAGATTGGGTTGGAAATACTGCTTCTAAGATTAAGAAGTGGGGTTCAGACGTTGGTAAATCAATTGGTAATGCTTGTGCCACAATGAAATCTAAGATGAGTGATGGTTGGAAACGGATGAAACAAACCGTTTCTGACGGCGTAACAGCGATCACTGATAAAAATTCCAAGTTACATGATGAGATGATCAGCAAGATTTCGGATGCAACCGGAGTATCAAAGAAAACTTTGAACTCGGCGTATAGAACCATGGAAGATTATACCGGAACATGGCATGACATCATGACTGGCAAGTGGGGTAAAGTCAAAGATGATGTTGTTAAAGTTGGTAATGACCTTGCATCAACCGCAAAGAGTTTATTTAGTGACTTGTACAATAAGTTAAACGACTTAACTGGCGGTGGCTTAGATAAGATCAAACAAGGTTGGGATAAACTTTGGACGAATGTTATCGATGGGATTAAGTCTGCTGCTCGAAGTATTGGTAATCATGTAGCCGATATGGTTAACAACGTTATCAAACCAATTAACGATATGTTAGGCGGTGTTAAAGACGGGGTTAACTGGGTATTGGATAAATTCGGCGCTTCTAAATGGAGTGGATTTAAGATTCCGCTGGTTCACTTTGCTAATGGTGGTATCGTTGGCGATGGAACAATGGCCATGGTCAATGACAGCGGTAGCAAACATTATCGTGAAATGTTTGCTACCCCTGATGGGCGAATTGGTGCTTTTCCTAAGCAACGTAACTTGATCACGTATCTTCCAAAAGGTACTCAAGTTCTTGACGGTGAAAACAGTAAGATGTTGGCCGAGATGATGGGTATTCCTGCGTTCAAAGATGGGACAAAGGATAAGAACTTGTTTGAGAAAATTTTTGATAAAGGAAAAGATTTATTCGACGATATCAAAGACATTATCTCTCATCCTATTAAATTCATGGAAAAGGTATTAACTAAGTATTTACACGTTAATACCAGCATTAAGTTTGCAAGTACATTGATCAGTCACGCCCCAACATTTTTTGCTAAGCAAGCGGAGAAATGGTTGAAGAAAATGGCTGAAGATTGGAAGAAAAAGCAAGAAGAAAGTTCCGTGGGCGGATTCGGAAAAATTCCAGAAGTTGTTGACGGTCAAAACCTACGCGATTTAGTTAAAAAGGCTTTGGAAGCTAATGGACTATCGACGTCGGATGATATGATTGCGAAAGTTATGCGTCAAATCGCGACTGAATCAGGCGGGAATGCTCATGCTGTACAACCTGGCGCAGACCCTGATGGCGACGGTTCAGGGCCAGCTTTGGGGTTAATGCAAACCAAGCGCAGTACATTTAATGCTTATAAAGCTCCTGGACATGATGATATCTTTAACGCTTATGACAACTTACTTGCTGCATTAAATTATGCCAAGCACCGTTATGGTCCAAGCCTTTATTTCTTAGGCCAGGGTCATGGTTATGCAAATGGCGGCTTTATCAATAAGCAACAATTAGCCATGATTGGTGAACAAAACAAACCAGAAGTTGTTATCCCACTTTCACAAGAAAAACAAGGCCGGGCATTAGATTTACTGACTGCCACGGTCAACAAATTAAATCATAATGCTGGTCGAAACACGGTAGTAACTAATAATCCACGAAATGATAACAGCGGATTAGAACGAAAACTTGATATGATGATTGGCTTACTTTCAAGCATTCTTGGAGTAAATCAAGCCCAGTTAAATAAGTCAGATAAGACTGGCTTAACAACGCTGTATCAAGAAATGAGCAGAAACCAATCGTTAAATGATTATCAAGCATTTTAATATTCAAAGAGTAGCCTTTAATGGCTACTTTTTTGTTAAAGAAACGAAAGCGAAAGGAGGTTAGAAAATGGGACTTGAAGATTTTTGGTTAAAAATCAAGATTGGAAATCAGGAAGAATTTGACGCAAGTACGATTACACCAAATTTACAATTCCTGGAATTAACATCTGAGCCACAAATCACTAATACGTATCAAACAACTAATGGCGTTGATGGTTCTATTTTTGAAACGAGCCAATATGCTAAAAGCACTGTTAATCTAAAGTTCTTAGTAACCTTTAATAACTGGCGAGATCTAGATTTAGCAAAGCATGATATTTACCGAGTGTTCTTAACGAAAGAAAACATTCGTGTGCGGTGTAATACAGCGCCTAACAAGGTGTATAACTGCCGCGCAATGCCATTTCAAATCAGTGTTGCTAAGGTTGGCCAACTAGGAGCAGTATTTACAGTTCCATTGGATAATCCGACTGGAATGGCATACAGCATATTGAATTCGGATAAATTAAATAACATTGATAATGACTTGAATTGGAGTTATGGAATGAATATCCCTAATGACTATCCATTGCAATATCACTTTAATCAGGGGAATAGCTTCAAGGTTTACAATCCAAGCGATAAACGGATTAATCCATATCTCCAAAATGATGAATTACTGATTCAAATTAAATTCAGTGGATCAGGAATCACAATCAAGAATACAACTAATGGTTCAAATTGGGCGTATAACGATAGTTCAGACGGGAATACTACATTTCTGCTGAATGGAGTAGAAACGAGTTCTAATGGCCAGCCGTGTTCTAAGAATACAAATTACGGCCATATTGAGCTCGAACAGGGCGAAAATGAATTTGAAATCAGTGGAACTAATAGTTTTGATATTGTATTTAGTTTTCCATTTGTATATCTAGCATAGGAGGTTAACATGGATAAATTAGTTATTAAAAATAGCGACTATTCTGAACCGTTAAACTCTGTTCTGCCGGATAGTTTTCAAATTCAGCTGACTTTAAATCAGAACTGGCAACTGCAATTTACCGCGCTTGATGATGGCAGTGTTCCGTATTCACTTTTACAGCCTGAAAACAGTGTTTTATGGCAAGGTCAAGAATTTGTAATTAAGCAATGCCAACCGCAATATTCTCAAGGAATTAACACTAACCAAGTGACGGCCACACATATTGGGTATGACGTTCAACGCGTATTCCAACACAATACGAATGCGGGGGTTAAGACCTATTCTGTAAATGACGTGCTTAGTTTTTATCTGAACGGCAACAATTTTGGATATACATGGAAAGTGATTGGCAATTTTGATAACCAACAAATTGAAAACTTAGGTAATTCAAATGGTCAGGATATGTTAAGCAAAATCATCTCAACTTGGGATAATGCAATTTACTATCCTGATAATAAATGCATACAGATTTTTAGTGCCGATGAGTTCCGTAAATATACCCAGAAAGTTGTAACATACAAAGGTAATAGCGACACGATTCAGCTATCATATGACGCAACAAATTTGGTGAACAAATTGTATTGCGTTTCTGATAATAGGGACGATAATAAGCCTGCATTCCAGCCGTTTTATGTTCAAGATGATGAGAGTATTAAGAAATATGGTGTTTATGAAGGTAGCCCGGTAAGCGATAATCGATTCAATAATGCGGATGCAATGCGTCAATATGCTCAATCTCAATTGCAGCCTAATCCAGATTTGTCAATTCAGGTTTCGTTCTACGCTGGAGAAGATGACATTCAATTGGGTGAAGTTAGACGATTAATCATTCCGGAAGATGATATTAGCCTTGATGTTGAAGTGTCACAGATCACGTTATATCCAATATCACAAACACAACAATCGCAAGCACAATTAAATTCAACTGCGAAAACGATCCTGAACTATTATCAATCATTGAAAAACGGACTGAGTTCAAGGGTTAGCAGCAATGGTGGAATTAATCAATCGATTGCGAATGCAATTCAGCAGAATCAGGATGCGATTAATAAAATTAATGATAGTTTGAAGCAGCAAACTGAAAGTGTATCGAATGATTTCGGAACGATTAATTTCACCCTGAATAATGGTGTAATATATGTCAATTGTAGCTTTACAGACGTTGTGGCCAGCAAGAGTAGTTGGAATGTTCCGAAAGATTATATCCCGAAGAGTAAAATTCAGGGAACTTTAGTAATTAATCTTTCAGGCTCAAATTATTTGATCAATTATACCTTGAATAGTCAACTTAGCATTGATGAAATAACTAATCTGCACGGGCAAGAAGTATCAGAAATATTTAATCCATGTACTGGAAGCTTTAATTATTTAGTGTAAAGGAGGTTAGTTATGGAGTTTAACAACTTAGTTATTAATTTATGGAATGGAGACGTCAATACATTTCTGAAAAACAATCGTAGCAATTATTTGGTGATCAATAAATTTATTTCAGAATGGAATAAATCCGATAATGTGATGTTAGAGCCAATTGAATTTACGCTGGATGCGACTGAGTATTTAGAGGTTAACCGGGATGCATATGATCAATTTGTTAAAAATACGGATATTTTGATCCTTGAGTTGCCAAAACTAGTAGAGAGTTATCGCTTTACTGATTTCGATTACGTATGTGCTCCACCAAACGTCCCTAAAGAGCTTAATTTTAATATGAGCGCCATTAATACATTTTGGAAGTGGGTAAACGACACCATTAATTGGATTGAAAACCAAATTAAACAAGTAATTTAAAGAATTCAGGCTAGCTTTTAGCCTGTTTTTTTTAGTTAAAGAAGCGAATTCAGATAAAGGAGGAATTTAAAAATGGATGATCAAATTGACATCACACCGTTAATTGATACTGGTTATGTTCAGCAAAAAATTAAAGATGGGCAGAATGCCGTATTCAAAAACGGGCGTCTAGTTTATATCATTCTTGATGTTGATAAGCCAGGAAAGTTCTTCTTTGACTTGCGAACAGTATTTAATGCCAGCACGGGTGAAGGTGGCAAAGACTTAAAAATCATGTTTATGAATAATGTTGTGCCATATCAGTTGAATGGTAAGACAATCAGCATTGACGGAGCTTATCCAAGTGGCGAACGATTCCACGTAACCGGTTCAGAAAACCAAGCCAATTCAAGTTTGATTGACTTTACTTTCCCACTTGGACTTTTCCAAGAAGCTGGAATTTATAAATTCCAGTTTGAAATTACGGACGAAAGCGGCAACCGTGCAACATCGCATTACTGCTTCTTCCAAGTTACCCAGAATGCGACATTATTAGCCGCTGACTTCAAAAACGGGGTCAATCCATTTGATAGCGACTATACAAAATGGAAAAATCAAGTTGAACAAGAAATCAACGCGTTAACTGACAAGCTTAACAATTTAAACACGTCGGCCGACCAGTTAGAACAACTGATGAATAACTACATCAGTAAAGCTCAGCAATATGTTGAAGACGCAACTCAAAAGGCAGTTGATAAATTACTGAGCGGCGAAAACACTTGGACGGGTAGACAACACTTTAATGGCGGAATTACATTTGGCAACAATGCTCAAGGCGACACGTTAATTGCTAATACGGTTGATACTACTAACTTGAAAGCAACTGGAAATGTTGACTTGCCGCAGACAACGACATTTGGCGGTTTTGGTATTAAATATTTCTTACATGTTCAGAATCTGGCTTCTCCTGATGTGCATTATTTAAACCAAACGGCAGTTGATAATCAAGGACAAACCACTTGGCTTTGGGCGGCAAGATATTTAGAAAATGGTTTTGGAGAAGAAGGCTGGCCAACATATCATATTCATATGTGTTTCTGGCTTGACTGCAATGATGTAGGTAAACCTTTTGCTCAATTTGAAAATGGCTTTTTTAAAGGAGCAAACGGCGGTCCTATCATAGTTCCTTGTCAAGGTGGTAATGTTCAATTTCATATTGATCCTACCGAAGATACTCTTGTTCTAGATCAAGTTTGGGGATTAAGTGGGAAAATCTCTCTTGGCGGTACGGCTTGGACTTAATAGAAAGGTGAGTTAAATGGAAATTTATCGATATAAAGCAAATAGCATGCTGGGATATGAAAGAGTAACCGTGGACGATAATTATCAATTAAAGGCAAGTGAGTTAAAAGAACTACCCACGCCGTGTTACACGCCGATGAAATTAGACGCTTCAGGGAACTTGGTTTCGGCCACGCTTGATGAAAGTAATCAAGTGGCTCAAAAATATCTTAAAGATAATGGGTTGAGTAGTAATGGGGTTTCAACGGATCAACAAATTGCTACTCTTTCAAAAGAATTTGCGATGACTATGCAAATGCAAAGTAAGACTGACTCATCGGTACTAACGGAAATTGCACAGTTAAAGAAGCAAGTTCAGGATATGCAAACCCAAATGGCAGCTCAAGTTTCAATCGATAACTCAAGAGCAACAGGTACATCAAGTACAACTACTGAGGAGGCTTAACGATGTTCGATTTAATTAAACAATATTATCGTGAAGGATACTATCAAAAAACAGATCTAGACTTATTTGTTAATGTCGGCTGGATTACATCAGAACAGGAAACAGAAATTTTGAATAATAATCCAGCGCAATAAAATTTAGAGGCGGGTGGGAGGTAGAAAGGATATAGCATGAAGAAATTAAATTTATTAGATCAGTCTCCAAATTTCAAAATTAATGATACTGGGACGATTATTCCTTTCAACGCATTCGAAAATAATCAACCATTCAGTGTGACTGCCGATGACGCAACACCTGTTTTTAGAATTAAAAATGAAATGGGGTTCTTAAAGTCGGTTAATGCCACGGTTGCAGTCGGTGGATATATCTTCCAATTAAACACCAAAGATTTAGTTGGTTTAGTTCCTGAAACATATCAAGTTGAATTGGCAGTTACCGATTCTAAAACAAATGAAGAATTAATCTTTCCTGATACTGGTTTCTGTTCGTTTAATATCACAGATAGTACGATGACAGTGACTGGGACACAGATTCCGACAATGAGCTTGGATAGTTTCAAGAATGAACTTCAGCAGTATGTTGAAAATCAGGCAGCAAGTAAATTGCAAACGATTGAAAGTGATTTCCAAACATATGTTGACAATCTGAAAGATTCGACGGTTAAGCAGGCTCAACAAGCTAGTAAAGACGCACAAACCGCAATCACAACCGCCAATGAAGCAAGTTCAAAAGCCGACCAGGCTAGTTCTGATTCACAAAGTGCAATTAAAACGGCTAATGATGCAGTAACAACTGCCAATAGTGCGTTAACGACTGCTAATGGTATTTCCGCAACAGCAAATAACGCGGCTCAGCTAGCAAACAAAGCTCTTGCTCAGTTGCAACAGCCTATCGGAACACGGAATTTACTTCTTGATTCACGAAACGGTAAAAGTGCACCATGGATGTATAAAAACTCAAATACTGGCAGCACATTAATGAATTGTTATATCGGGAAAACCAATAGCGCATGGTCAAAAGCAATTGGTGCATATAATGTTTATGATCTTTACCAACGTGGGCTCTACAACACAACAGACACCTATACATTTAGTTGTTACGTAAAAATTGATGGAACGATTAAACTAAGACAGGGTGATATCTTTTTCTACTGCACTGCCACAGATTCAAACGGTAAAGCAGTAGATGTATCTAATATCAATAGTGATACATGGACGAGAATTAGTATGCCTTTTAAATTTACTAATGATACTCCTCCACAAAATGATGGTAGCGCTACATTACGCTTCGAACCAAACGTATCCTGGAATGGTGGAGGGTCTCATGTAGGTGTAGGAACAGGGTATTTATATTTGGCGTGTCCGCAGTTAGAGAAAGGAGCTACTGTTAGTGATTATCACCCAGCACCGGAAGATGATTATAGTATGATCCAACAAATGCAGTCACAGATCGCAGTGTTAACACAGCAGATTGCGACATTGCAGACAAAATAGTTAGTTAATCAAGTGTGAAATTTAACTTCCTATTTCGTTAATATAGATAGGAGGCTATAATAGATTTATCCCTCTGAAAGAAAGGAGGGTAGATATGATTCACTTACTCGCACTTGTTGTAGCACCAATTGTTGTTAATTGTGTTACTGAACTGTTCAAAGAATGGCTCAAGCACAGGAGATGATGACTGAGTAACAGCAAACAAAAAGGCTTCTCTGGGAGAGTACTGGTACTACTCAACCATTGAAGTCTTTTTTGATATGTTCACTTATTCGCAACTAAATTATAACATAAAAAGAAAGACCTGCAATATACTTGCAAGTCTTTTTTTTCGTCTCAATGAACTGAAACATTTATCACTGCAATTGAATTATAACATATCCATTTTGTTTGCGTTAAAGGAACGGAGGTGAGAAAAATGCCACATCATGTTTTAGGTCTTGGTTGGGACGAAATTTCCAGCATTATCACAATTTTTTCGATAGTATTTGGCGGGTTTATGGGGTGGTTAGTTCATAAGGTTAATGATACTTTTGCTAAAAATTCAAAACCATTAAACGAAAATATTGAAAGGCTTAGTGATGTCATCAATATGCTTAAATATCAATTACAAAGCCACCAAAAATCAATTGATGATGTTTCGCATAAGGTCGAACAAATTAGTGATCAAGTAGTTGATCATGAAGCACGAATTAAAGTTCTAGAAAAGGAAGATGATAAAGATGACTAACACAATCACACAAGTTATCGTTGCAGTGGCAGGAGTTTTAACTCCTGTTATTTGTGGCTATGTAGCAAATTTAATCAAGAAGTATATTCCTGATAAAAGTTTACTCCAAGCGTTGGGACAATTCGCACAAGACGCAGTAGTTGTTGCTGAAAAAGCAGGAGTTACTGATAAGTTATTGGATAAGAAACAATACGCAATCAACAAACTCCAAGACATGCTAGAACATGCAGGGTTTAGCAAACAAAACGAAGAATTGCTTGGAAGTTGTGTCGAACATGCTTATTGCGAATTAAAACACGATATTGAGTCAGTTTACAAAGCGCCAGCAGTTTCTGATACTAAACCAGTTGCAGAAAAGCCAAAAGAAAAAGTCTACAAGTTAAGCGAAATGTGTGACAAGGACGGGAATATTATTCCAGAATTAATGAAAGGAGTTCCAGGATATGAAGAAAAATAAACTTATCATCGGTACAGCGATGTTAGCCGGTTTGACGGTTGGTGCGGGGTTAGCTAACCATATCGAACCACCTAAGGTTGAAGCTGCACGAGTTGATATGATTGATTTGAGCAACCATAACGGATCATTTACTTTAGCAGAATTTCAAAGTATGCGGAATAATTATGGTGTTAAAGCAATTACAACTAAAATCAGTGAAGGTAACTATTACGCAGACCCTTACGCAGCAGGGAATATTAAGACTGCTCAACAAGCAGGGCTGTATATTAATGGCTACTACTTCTGTCGTTATACCGATGTAGCTAGCGCTAAAGCAGAAGCAGAATACGCCGTACAAGTTGCAAGACAAGACGGTTTGCCAATAAACGCTGTATTGTGCGCTGACATTGAAAGTTCACAGCAACGTGGCTTAGGTACTTATGTCAACAGTTTAGCAATCGAAGCCATGAAGCAGATTGTCGAAAACGCTGGGTATCGTTTCGATGTTTACTCGATGAGTTCATGGGGCGATAGTGTTATCCCTTGGAAGTACATGGGTTGGATTGCAAACTATCCATATAATTTAACCGTTGACCGGTATACTAAAGGGCATGCTTGGCAATGGACTGATAAGCAACGTTTGAAAGATAGTTACGGGAATTTTGACGCTAGCCAATTATATGATAATTATTACACAGGTGGACTTAACAAGAACGCTGTAATCAGCAATGCTGACACACACCATGTTGATACGCAACATGCAACAAACAAGCCAGCAAACAACAGCAACATGACGGCTGACGGTGGCTCATCGAATGAAGACTACGCACAGCACGGTACGTTTACCGCTAATACCACACTGAATATCCGCACTGCACCAAGTACCAGTGCTAGTGTAGTCGGATCATATGCACCGGGCGAAAGTTTAACTTACGACCACGTATATATCCGTGCCGGTTATGCTTGGGCAAGATATATGAGCTATTCAGGTCAGTATCACTATGTTGCCATGGGTCGCATGGGTGGCGAAGAATACGGAACACGGCAGACGAATGCTAACCGTATCTATACAGTTCGTTCAGGCGATACATTAAGTGGTATTGCTCGTAAGTTAGGTGTTTCAGTTTCTTACTTAGTCAATAAGAATGGAATTAACAACGCCAACTTGATTTATGTTGGTGAAACGTTATCATATTAGAAGAATATCGAATTAATGAATTAGGGACGTGCCGTAATTGGTACGTCCCTATTTTTTGCTTGACGGAAATATTTGGTGTTCCTTATAATTATGTTGTAACGGTATGTTACTTAGAAGGAGGTGCCAACTATGAATATTTTTCAATCAATTATTATGACATTTAGTGCATCTGTAACTAAGATTTTAAAAAATATCTCCCTTCAAAATGAGGTACAGAAATCTGTCATTGAAAAAGATGAAAAACAGTATGGCGGGTTCATTAAAGATGATTGGAAAAAAGTTGGTAAAGATTTAAAGTTAGGAATTATCGATTATGGTAGAACAAGATAAAAAGCAGAATTCAGATGATGGGAATGAAATCACGAATTCTCCCTCTAGACCTGACCAAGAAATTATTGATGATATAAATAAATTAGATATTTCAAGTGATAAAAAGCAAGATATAATTGCAACTATGGAGATGTATAGTGGCCCGATTCCACATCCTAAAATTTTGGCAGGCTATCAAGCTCTAGATCCTGAAGCAGCTAAAAAAATCATTGATAACGGAATTGAAGAGTCTAGACATCGGCGTGAGCTAGAATCAAAAAGACAAAAACGTCGCGGAAGATTAAGTTGGGCTGCTTTGATATTTTTATTTATATTTATGGTTGTATTTATTCTGTGCTCTTTTATTTTAATTTTGAAAGGGCACAAAATATCTGGAACTATATTTGCCGGTACGGCATTTCTTGTATTCGCTTCAACGATGTATGAAGGTGTTTTACAGTTATCGGACAATAGTGACAGAAAATCAGACGAAACTAAGTCTTCCAAATAATTTAAGCTCTCACTGCATTGGCAGTGGGAGCTTATTCTGTATATAATATGTCATAGATCATTCCCACTCATTGAAGTACATGTACGAGCGAGTGGGCTATTTTTATTTTACGAATATTAATCGTCGAAATCTTAATAAAAAAACTCTTGACTGATATATATATATATATACTGCACGTAGAGTCGTTTGGCTCTATAACTCTTACTTTGCCTCATCAGTATTTTGGTGAGGCTTTTTGTATGATATAATTACTGCGTAAAAGCCGTTTGGCACCGAGTAGACCAATTCATTTGAGCAGCTTTAAAGAATTGGTTATTAAAGTGGTTGCTCCAACTAAAAAAGTTGGGGCATTTTTTATTGATAGATGCAAATAAAAAGACCTATCGTATTTTGATAAGCCTCTTCATATATTAAAAAATAAAACAATTATTTTGAGCACACTTTGAGAACAAAGGCATTAAATTGCTTATTAGATAAGACTTTATGAATCTCCCATCCTCCTTAATAAAGCAGCGACGTCTCAGCGATGAGGCGTTTTTTTATACTCAAATTTACCAATTATGATTTTGGAACCCGTGATATAATTAAATTAATTAAATATTTTAAGGGAGTTTATTACATTGGACGGACAGATTGAACAGCATCATATGAATATTCCATGGCATGACTTTGAAGACGAGGATCAGAATATTCTGCATGCTGACTTACAAACCAAAACCACAATTATCGGCCGGGTCGGCATTATGATGCTTGCCTGCGGAACCGGAGCTTGGCGGGTACGCGAATCAATGAACGCAATGGCTCGGGTGATGGGCGTACGGTGTTCAGCTGATATTGGTTTGGTTTCAATTGAATTTACCTGTTATGAAAATGGGCATAGTACGACCCAAGCGCTATCTTTACCAGCAGCCGGAATCAACACGATCCAGTTAAGTGAATTGGAAAATTTTGTGGCCGCTTTTCAGGCAGACGGCCAATTTTTAACAACCAAGCAGGTTAATCAAGCATTGGATAAAATTAAACAAAAATCAAATAACTATTCAAACATTGCAATCGCATTTGCTGCGGGATTTGCCTGCAGCGCCTTTGTATTTTTACTTGGCGGCGGATTGATTGAAATGTTTTGCTGCTTGATTGCGGCATCTCTTGGAAGTTATGTGCGCAAGATTATGGGGACGAAACACATTACGGCGTTAGCGGGCGTTGCAGCTAGTGTGGCTGTTTCATGTTTGTCATATGCAATGATTTTTGACGTTTTAAAAATAATCTTTCAGGTTGCTTCTGGTCACGAGGCAGGTTACATTGGGGCAATGCTTTTTGTGATTCCAGGATTCCCGTTTATTACAAGCGGATTGGATATTGCGAAAACTGACATGCGTTCCGGACTTGAACGATTGGCGTATGCATTAACAATTATTGTTGTCGCAACGCTTGTTGGCTGGTTAGTTGCGTTGCTTGTTCATTTAAAACCGGAAAACTTTATTGCATTGCATCTTACACCGTTTGAACTAATGCTTTTGCGGTTACCGGCCAGCTTTGTTGGGGTGTATGGTTTCTCAATGATGTTCAATAGTACGCCGCGAATGGCGGTAATTGCAGGCTTGGTTGGTGCCATTGCAAATACTTTGCGGCTTGAATTAGTTGATTTAACTGCCATTCCAGCGGGAGCAGCAGCTTTCTTTGGCGCCTTTACTGCCGGAATTCTAGCTTCATTGGTTCAAAAACGAAGTGGCTATCCGCGAATTGCAATCACGGTTCCATCGATCGTTATTATGGTTCCAGGGCTTTACTTCTACCGTGCAGTCTATGAAATTGGAAACTTAACGTTACAAGATGGCGCTAATTGGTTAGTTAAGGCATGTTTGATTGCGATGTTCTTGCCGTTAGGGCTGATGGTCGCGCGGTTACTAACGGACTCGAAGTGGCGGTATACGAATTAGACGCAATGGATATGGGAGTTGGCGACTTTTAAACTGAATTCAGCGGCTAAAATGGTAAACTGAATTTAGATTTAAAACAATTTCCAGGGGAGGAATTTAAATGGCAAAGGATAAAAAAATCAGTCCATTTTCAGCATTTTTACTTGGCGTTGATGGAATGGTCGGGTCAGCAATTTTTCTTTTACCCGGCAGTTTGTATTCCAAGGCGGGAAACAGTTTAATTGGAATTTTACTTGTTTCAGGAGTATCGGCATTGTTGCTGGCGTTGTGCTATGCTGCATTATCAAGTGAAACGAAACAAAATGGGGCTGCGTGGTTGTATGCGTATAAGGAATTCGGCCGGTTTGCCGGATTTGAAGTTGGCTTTTTTACATGGTTTCAAGGAGTAATTACGATTACAACTGAAATTGCCGCTTTTCTGACTTCATTAAAATTATTTATTCCGCAGCTTTCAGATAAATTGGTTTATGACATTGCGGGAATTGCAATCGTTCTTGTGATCGCAATCATCGGTTTGATGGGTGATCGCGTTTCAAGCATTGCCGATAACATCGCAACATTCTTAAAAATTGGGGTTTTGCTGATTTTTGTTTTAGCTGGAATTTGGTTTATTCATCGAATCAACTTTGTTTCAAATGCTCATTACAGTTTTCATTCGGTAAATAATGCGTTTAGTAATGCATTTTATATGTTTACCGGGTTTGCCTTTTTGCCGGTTGCGGCTGCTCAAATGCGGAATCCGCGGAAAAATTTACCGCGCGAGTTACTTGCCGTAATTATTTCGGTAACGTTGTTGTATATCGCAACGGTCGTTGTTGCAATTGGGACGGTTGGACCTTCGATTGCACACAGCAGTTTGCCGCTTGCAATTGCATTTGCAAAACACTTCGGTAATCTTGGAAAAATCATTATTACAGTTGGAACGGTTGGGTCAGTTTTGGGAGTTGCAATTTCACTATCGTACAGTACACCATATGTTGCGTCATCGCTTGCAAATGAACATCAATTATTGCCGCAATTTTTTGGGAAAAAGTCGAAAAGTGGGGCGCCGTACGTTGCAATCATCATTACTGCCGGATTATGCGCGTTGTTGATTTTAAGCGGCGGCTACCTTTTCTTAGTTCCATGCACAATTATCATCTCGCTTGTTCAATACTTCTCAACTTCACTGGTAATGTTTGTTAAACAGTGGCGGCGGCAACGGCATCAAGAACAATTACCGCAAGGGGCCTTTAATTTACGGGGCGGAATTTTAGTTCCAGTGCTTTCATTGCTGGTATGTGTTTACATTTTAGTAAATCTCAAACTGAAAGTAATTCTTTTTGGAGTGATCGCATTGATTTGCGGGATTGCATTGTATTTCATTGATAAATTAATTACTAAAAAAGCCAAAATAAAGGAGCAAAGTCTTGGAAAGTAAAGCAGAAATTCGCAAAAATGTGTTACATCAATTAACGGTCAAGCCAGAAAATGAACGGCAAAGCGAGACGCAAAAATTAATTGCGCAGTTTTTGAAACTTGACGAATATCAAAAGGCAACGTCGATCGGAATTACAATTAGTAATTTTCCTGAACTGGATACGCATCAACTGATTGAGCGAATTTTGAAAGATCAAAAGAAAGTTTGTTGTCCAATCACCCGCCCACATCATCAAATGGACTTTATTGAAATCAGTTCAGACACGAACTTTAAGAAAAGTGATTTTGGAATTTGGGAGCCTGAATGGGAAAAGGAAAAGGTCAACAACCAACCCGATATCTTAATCGTTCCCGGGATTAAATATGCTTTGGATACTCGTCAGCGTGTTGGGTTCGGCGGCGGTTTCTATGATCGCTTTTTGAAAAAATTTAACGGGCACACGGTAACGTTAGCACTGCCTGAACAAGTGGCTTTAAGTGCTGATTGGCAAATTGAGCCAACAGATATACCGATTGATCAAATTCTTCACTAAATCGTTTGAACTTCTGCGGATGATAAGGCATAATTAACGTATTAAACCCATGAGAAAGGACGAAAAAGAGTGGCAATTTGGTTTGCAATCGCATTATTAGCCGGAATAATTTTTATTCTCGGAATTTTCTATTTGATTAATTCAGTTCACCGTTATGGAAAGTGGCTTGCACCAACCGTTTTATTGATTGTAAGTCTGATCGTATGTGGTGGATGCGGTTTAAATGCTTATCATCTTCACCAAGAAGACCAAAAGGCAAAGACAAGTTCGAATCCAATGCGGACAACGTTATCAGCGGAAGCATCATCCCAGGGTGGAATGGTTGAAAATGGCTTGCAAGTGATCAATAACGGAATCCAAGAAGATAAGGATCAACAACAGGTTTTGAAAGATTTGCAGCAAAGCTTTGCGAAAGTTGGAACCGTAACGTTTGATCAGCAAAGCAAGACGTTTACGGTCACGCCAACAACAGACCAGGATGTAAAAGCAATTAACTACGTTCTAGCCAATCCACAAAAGGCGCAACAAAGCGGCTATAATAATTTGACGAGCGGAATTTTAAGCACTTCAAAGCAACTGACCAAACCGCTTGGAAAGGGCTATACATTACAATTGACGAAGCCGAATAGCAATCAAGTAATTTATGCGGCCAAAGACGGTCAAGTTTTAACGGATGTTGTCAACAATAAAAACTAGGGGTTGATTGAATGCTTATTCATACAACAAAAAAGGCACTTTCACAGTTTAAGAATCCGACTCATGAAGTGGATTTGACTGAAACCGATGATCACACTGAAATTTTAAATTGGTCGATTTTACCGTATGAAATCGACGACCATCAAGGAATGCTTACCTTGAATGACTATACAAACTTTGCGGTGATCATTCCGCAAACAAGACCATTCAAGTCATTTGATGATTTTTTTGAGGCTTTTAGTCTAACTTTAATGTCCGTTTGCGAATCAATGGATATTAGTTTCATTAAAATCGAAGCTTATCTGAATGACATTAAGATCGACCATAAAACGATCATGCAAATGAGTAACCATAGTAAAGCAGCCGGGTTACTGGAAGTTTATAAAGAAAAGCTGATTCAAAATGCAAACTTACTGGATCGACCAAATGACCCGCAAAATGTGATGGCGGCGGTTCGAATCGGGCGTGATTTTCCAAGTAAGTTGAATGATTACCGGAATCCGTTGGCAGCCTTTAAATTTGAAATTACGGCAAAATATTTGTTTCCAGCGGATGTTGCTGACAATCTTGATGATGTCAAAATCAAACCAACGTGGGATCCATATTCTCAATGGGAAGAAATGGACGGGAAGATCAGTAGTGACCCGGATGAAATGAATAATTTCCGCCTTGCGGTTGAAAAAAATAACTCAATCATGCTTGCTCGCTTTAAGCGGTACCTTCAAGGGGCTTCATATAGTCAGCGGAAAATCGCATTGATGATGAGTTATGCGCGTGATTACCTTGATCAATTTTTATTGACGATTTTACATCAAACGTTTATTCACGATCTATCAATTTTACCGGCATACTTTGCGGAGTTTATGCCTGCTCAGCGGCAAAATCCTTTAGATGAGCCGGTTGCGTTTGAAATGCTTAGCGAATTGGCTGATTTTTGGGAGGCAAGCGGCCAGATTTCAGCTGACGATCATGAAATTATTGACCACGAGCTGGATGAAACGAAGAAAATCGTTCAAACAACCTTTTATCCGATGTAAAAGAGTAAACAATATTGTTGAAAGTCAGAAAGTTGTATAATATTTCTGTAAAGACGGTTAAATTTTAATTTAACGATTATATTATAGGAGGTCAATTGATTGACAGCAGAGCAAAAGGTTGAAGAAGAATATCATATTTCTGAACCTAATTTAGAACCAGCATTATTTGGAATTAATGATGGTTATCTTCATTTGATTGAAGAAAGTAAAAACGTCGAAATCCGTCCGTTTGGCGACAATATTAAGATTGATGGCCAAGTTGATGATGTAAAGGCGACAATTCAAATTATTGAAAAATTAATTGAACTTTTGAAAAGCGGAATCAGTATTAGTGAAGCCGATATTGTTTCAGCAGTTAAGATGCAAGAACGCGGGACATTAAGCTATCTTTCTGATTTATATACAACAACGCTTTTGCGGGATCGGACTGGCCGGCCGATTCGGGCAAAGAACTTTAGTCAACGGCAGTATATCCAAACGATTAAAAACAACGATTTGACTTTTGGAATTGGGCCTGCTGGGACCGGGAAAACTTTCTTAGCAGTTGTAATGGCCGTTGCCGCATTGAAGAAGAAGGAAGTTGAACGCTTGATTTTAACACGGCCAGCCGTTGAAGCAGGTGAATCATTAGGGTTCTTGCCGGGTGATTTAAAAGAAAAGGTCGACCCATATTTACGGCCAATCTATGATGCGTTGTATGCAATTTTAGGTGCAGAACATACTGAACGGTTAATCGAACGCGGAGTAATTGAAATTGCGCCGTTAGCATACATGCGGGGCCGGACGCTTGAAAAGGCTTTTGTTATTTTGGATGAAGCTCAAAATGCGACCCGCGCTCAAATGAAAATGTTCTTAACCCGGTTAGGCTTTGGTTCAAAGATGATCGTTAATGGTGATAAATCACAAATTGACTTACCACGGGGACACCAACAAAGCGGATTAGTTGATGCTGAACGGTTATTGCAAAACTTGCCGCATATTGGATTTGTTCACTTTGATGCAGCAGATGTTGTTCGGCATCCAGTTGTGTCTGAAATTATCAAAGCTTATGAAGATGGCGGCGATTTAGCTGCTGATAAGATTTTAGATGAAAACGAAAATGATAAGGATGAAGACTAATGGATCTACAGCTTATTGATGAAACCAAGCACGTGACAGATCATCAATTAGACCTTGTCCGTGGAGTACTTGAATATGCTGCAAATTATTTAAGCTTACCTGAAAACACTGAAATGTCAGTGACATTGATGGACAATAAGCATATTCATGAAATCAATAAAAAATATCGCGGAATTGATAAGCCGACAGATGTTATCAGTTTTGCAATGGAAGAAGATGGCGATGAAGATGATATTATTTTGCCATCTGACATGGAATTTGAAATGCCAAAAAATTTAGGCGACTTGATGATCTCAATGGAAAAGGTCGCTGAACAAGCTGAATATCTTGGACATTCACAAGATCGTGAACTTGGATTCTTAACGGTTCATGGTTTCCTTCACCTGAATGGATACGACCACATGAAGGCTGAAGACGAAAAAGAGATGTTCAGTTTACAAGACGAGATTTTAGATGGTTATGGACTTCAAAGATAAATTCGCGACAAGTTGGAAAAATCGAAAATTTTCGCACTCATTAAGACATGCATGTGATGGTTTAATAACGCTTTTTAAAGAAGAGCGGAATTTTCGATTTGAATTGATCTGCTTATCATTGGTCGTTATTGCAGGATTGATCTTTCACTTGCCAATTAGCGAATGGCTATGGTTGATTGCGGCTTCAGCAATCGTTTTAATTGCTGAGGCAGCGAATACTGCCATTGAAAACTTAACAGATTTAGCAAGTCATCTTCATTCAAACGAC
This sequence comes from Ligilactobacillus sp. 110_WCHN, assembly GCF_030518115.1. NCBI lineage: Bacteria > Bacillati > Bacillota > Bacilli > Lactobacillales > Lactobacillaceae > Ligilactobacillus > Ligilactobacillus sp. 110_WCHN. The sequence continues at coordinate 155,587 of NZ_JAULLI010000001.1, read as the reverse complement.
TTTGCAAAAAAGGCAAAGGATATTGCTGCCGGGATGGTTTTACTCGCAGCGGCCTTTGCAGTGATCGTTGCGGGATTGATTTTTATTCCCCGCATTATTGCTTTATTCTAATTAAAGATGAGGGATAAAATGGAAAATCAAGAATTTCATTCAGGATTTGTTGCAATTATTGGAAGACCAAATGTTGGAAAGTCAACGTTTTTAAACCGGGTGATTGGTGAAAAAATTGCAATTATGAGCGACAAGGCGCAGACAACACGAAATAAAATTCAAGGGATCTATACCCGGAAAGACGCGCAAATTGTCTTTATCGATACTCCCGGGATCCATAAACCGCATAGTCAATTAGGAGATTTTATGGTTCAATCAGCCCTTTCAACGTTAAATGAAGTTGACGCGGTGCTTTTTATGGTCAATGCAACGCAAAAACGCGGGAAGGGCGATGATTTCATTATTGAACGGCTTAAAAAGGTTCATAAGCCGATTTATTTAGTGATCAATAAAATCGATAAGATTCACCCGGATAAACTGCTGGATATTATTACTGAATATAAAGACACCCTTGATTATAAGGAAGTTTACCCAATTTCAGCTCTTCAAGGGAATAACGTACCAGAATTAATTGATAATTTAGTGGCTGATCTTCCTGAAGGACCGCAATATTATCCAGATGATCAGATTACGGATCATCCTGAACGGTTTATTGCCGGCGAATTAATTCGGGAAAAAGTTTTACAACTTACCCGAGAAGAAGTTCCGCATTCAGTTGCAGTCGTGGTTGATCGGATCAAGCGGGAAACCGATGAAAAGGTTCTCGTTCAAGCAACCATTATTGTTGAACGCCCAAGCCAAAAGGGAATTATTATCGGTAAGGGCGGAAAGATGCTGAAAGAAATTGGAATCCGGGCACGGAAAGATATTGAATTAATGCTTGGTGATAAAGTTTACCTTGAATTATGGGTTAAAGTGCAACCGAACTGGAAGGATCGCAAAGCAGATCTTGCAGCATTTGGTTATAAACAAGATGATTATGACTTATAGAAAAATCGTGCGATCGCACGATTTTTTGTTTACACTTGATTTTGCATTTAATAATGTGTAGTATCTATCATTAAAGACAGAAAGGGCTGAAAAGAATGGAAATTGGAGAAATGCAAAAATTTGTCGCAGCAATTGTCAATGATAAGTTAGCAACCATGAACAGTGTTCACCGTCAATCAACGATCACCACGATCAAAGCGGAAAATATTGCGCAACACAGCTTTTTCGTTGCATATTACGCACTTAAAATTGCGAAAAAGTTAAAACTGAATGATGAATTAAAAGGGGAAATCACGATTCAAGCATTGATCCACGACATTGCAGAATCATCTTCATCAGATGTTCCAAGCAATGTTAAATATCAGGTTCCGGGATTAAAGCAAATGCTTGATAAGGCCGAAGATTTTGCAATCAACAAATATTTCCCTGAAATTAAAGATGAATTTACAAGCTTACGCAAGCATGAAGCAGAAGGCGATATTGTTGGAACCGTTATTAAGCTTGCCGATATTATTGCGCTTATTCAATTTTTAAAGACTGAACGTGCACTTGGAAATCAAGATGCAACGTTATTGAAGGTCATCCGCGAAACATATGATAACCTTGGACGGTACCTGGATCATCTTGAAGAAATCGTCACGGATGAACAAGCTAAAAGTGTTAAGACGGAAGATAAATAAAAAGAAGGTGTGACAAAACAGTAAAAACGAGCGTGATGGAAGCAGAAAAGCGAATGAATCGCGGAGCATAGATTCGGAGGTTTTCGAACTTCCAAGTAGCTCGTTTGTTTTGGAACCCGATTATGTAAATATAGCAAAAAGATTGCAACCTATATCACAATCTTTTAATGCCGGGCAGCATGAAAATTATGCTGTCCTTTAATTTTATGCGAGTGTTTTTTAAATTTCGGCCGGTTGCTTGAGACCAATTTAAAATTCTTCATTTTAGCGTTAAACGGTCGGTTAGCTGTTCGAATTTGCGTCCACGTTTTCATGGCTTCGATCATTCCATCTAATTGCTTCAATTGTTGGGGGTCGTTTTCTTTAACTGCGGTTACATAAATGTCAGTTTGCAAACGCTGGATCAATCCTAGATGATAATTTAAAAGCTGTTGGGTCAATGGTTCATGCCGGTATTGATTAAACAGGTCTTGAATGACTTCCATTGCCTCGCGTACATTTTGCGGTTGAACATAACGTTGATTTTTCGGTAATGCCATTTGAAATTCCTTCTTCATAATTGATTCTGAATTTATTTTAACGCAATCAGGGATGAAGGAAAATGTTGAGTTTGTGATATGATTAACTAAGATAATAATTTAGGAAAGAGGATCATCATGCGTTATAAAATAGCAGTTTTTTCAGATGTTCATGGGAATTATACGGCTTTAAAAGCGGTATATGAGGATATGCAGGAGCAAGGAGTAACTGAATCATGGTTTTTAGGTGATTTATTCGCTCCGGGGTCCGGTGCGCAAGATTTATGGGATTTAATGCAAAAAATTAATCCTGATGTATATATCCGCGGAAATTGGGATGATTTGATGATTCGGGGCGCCGCTGGGAAAATCGCACTTGAAAAGCCAAGCAAAGTTTATATGGAACGGCTTGCAATGGATGTGGCTGCAAAAGTTGATCCTCAAGTTTTGGCAACCATGAAGCGCTGGCCGATGCGAGTCGTAAAGCAGATTAATAATGTACGGATCGCAATCACGCATGATCTTCCTGAAATCAATTTTGGGCAACAGTTGTATCCGACATTGCCAACGGAAAACTTTAATAAATTGTTTGTGGAAGATGATCTTGACCTTGCAATTTATGCGCATGTTCACCATCCAATTATGCGGTACAGCAGTGAAGAACAGATCGTCCTTAATCCGGGATCTGTCGGACAACCATTTAACCGCCACGTTAAATTTCAACAGGATTTACGGGCGCAATATTTGATCGTGACGATTGATGATGACGGAATAAGTGGAATTGATTTTCGGAAAGTCGCATACAGTCATCCCGATGAATTATTGCGGGCGGCAAACGCGAATATTCCGTATATTGAACTTTACCAGCGGCAAATGGAAACGGGTGAAGTTCACACGCATGATTACCCGTTGTTAGCGCGGTTGAATGATAAATATGGTTATCTTCGTGAAGCTAAGGAATATGAAGCCCAACATGCAATTCACGAAAAATCTGATTTTTAGGGTTGACAATTTTAGGAAGTAGTTTTAAAATTCAAAGTAAATCAAATAATAGAGGTTGCAGATGACATCAGTAAGCTATTTGAGTGGCTGTTAAACGTTGAAGATAGCTGAAAGGGGATTTTGCCGAAATGCATTGTTGGATAACAGCTGGGAATGCATTGGGACGTAGTTTAAGAAATTACGGACTGTCGCAATTGTTTGCGGAGCGCTATTATTCAACACGGGATTAAATAAAATCAAGTCTTATTGTTGGAAGTGAGCTCAGCCGGCAGTAAGGCTTTTTATTTATCTCAATTTTGTTGATAGTGTGACGCCTTTATTATTAATTTAATATAAGGAGTCTTTTTATTATGGAAAACCAAAAGAAGATGTCAGTCACGGCCTTAGTATTGATGATCTTTGCATCGATCTTCGGCCTTGGAAACGTAACAACCGCATATTACCAAATGGGATACGGTGCAATTATCTGGTACATTGCCGGTGCATTGTTATTCTTCATTCCGTCATCATTGATGTTTGCTGAATATGGATCAGCATTGAAGGAAAGTCAGGGGGGAATCTACTCATGGCTTGAAGTTTCAATCGGTGAAAAGCCGGCCTTTATCGGCGCATTTGTTTGGTATGCTGCATGGGTAATTACGTTGGTAACCCAATTCTCAACGATTTGTATTCCAATTTCAGGATTGATCTTTGGAAAGGATACAACGCAAAGCTGGCACCTTTTTGGAATGAATTCAACGGAAACCCTTGGATTAATTGGAATCGTGCTATTAGTTTTGATTACGTGGTTGGCAACTCGGGGATTCGATAAGATCGAAAAGGTTGCTTCAGCCAGCGGGGCGGTTATCATTGCAATCTCAGGATTATTTATTGTCGCAAGTATTTTGATGCTGGTTTTAAATCATGGCCACTTAGCTCAGCCAATGTCAGCTCACGCCATCGTTTCATCACCGAATCCGCAGTTTAAGTCACCAATTGCGATTCTTTCATTCTTCGTTTATGCCGTTTTTGCATATGCTGGGATGGAAACGATGGGTGGAACGATCGACCGGGTCGATAAGCCCGAACGCAATTTCCCAAAGGGCATTATCCTTGCTGGAATTGGAATGATTTTGATTTACGCTTTAGGGATTTTTCTTTGGGGAGTAACTGCCAACTGGCACAAGGTATTGGGAACCGATTCAACTAACCTTGGAAATATCACTTTGGTTTTGATGCAGAATTTAGGTTATACGATTGGACGTGAAGTGCTTCACTTGCCAGTTCACCAAGCATTGATCATGGGACAATGGACAGATCGGCTGATCGGATTTGAAGAAATGATGTCAGTCTTTGGTTCAATGACCGTTTTGATTTACTCCCCATTGAAGACGATTTTACTTGGTTCACCAAAGCGCTTATGGCCAGAAAAGGTTACGAAGTTGAACAGCCGCAAGATGCCGGCATTTGCAATGTGGATGCAAGCCATCGTAATGGGAATTATTATCTTCGGCGTTTCATTTGGCGGGAAGAGTGCCCAACAATTCTATACGGTTTTAACAGATATGAATAACATTACTTCATCAGTTCCGTACTTGTTCTTAATTCTTGCATTCCCATTCTTCAAGCGGATCAAGAATTTAAACCGGTCATTCGAAGTTTATAAGAACCGGAAGTTAACGAATACGATTTGTGTTGTTAGCTGGATCACGATTTTCTTCGGAATCGTCTTTACGATTATTCAACCAGTATTACAACATGATGCATATACTGCTTTCTGGACAGCATTTGGACCGGTCTTCTTTGCCCTTGTTGGATGGATCTTCTATCGGCATGCAAGTCGCAACGTTGAACCGGTTGTTGAAGAAGAATTAGATTAAAGTGAATTGAAAATTGATTGAAGGTCGCGTAGAAGAACGTGATCTTCTTTTTTTGTAAAAAAATTTGAATTCTATGTAATAAAAAGTAACATCAAATGTAGATTTTATTTCTTTTTATGCTATAATACACTCGTTATTATTTTTATTTGGAGGGAAAGTTGATGGCAAAAAAATCCAGTAAGGTTGCTCGCGGAATCGTCATTGCGGCAGCAGCTTCAATGATGTGGGGAATTTCAGGAACATGTTTGCAGTTCATTTCACAAAACCAAAACATTCCTGAAAATTGGTTCTTATCAGCACGGACACTTGGTGCAGGGCTGATTTTGCTGCTGATTAGTTTAATTATGTATCGCGGAAAAGTTTTTCATGTTTTCAAATCATGGAAGAACATTGGTTGGCTGTTCGCATATGCGATTCTTGGATTGATGGCAAATCTTTTTACATTCTATAAATCAATTCAATTTGGTGGAAACGCCGAAGCTGCAACCATTTTGCAATATTTGAGTCCGTTATTTATTGTTTTGGGAACTGTGATTTTCAGACGGCAAATGCCTTATAAGTCAGATGTATTTGCGTTTATCATTGCATTAGCCGGCGTTTTCCTTGCATTAACCAAGGGGGACTTCTCCCAACTTTCAATTTCAACGAGTTCATTGATGTGGGGCTTAGGATCAGGGTTAACGGCCGCATTTTATGTTGTTTTACCGCGGAACATCGTTAAAGATCCTGATAACCCGCCATTGGTCGTTCTTGGATGGGGAACTTTAATTGCTGGATTCTTCTTTAACTTGCATCAACCAGTTTGGGTCGGAACACCGAAGATTACTGGAACATTGATTGCTTCAATGTTAACGGTTATCTTCCTTGGAACGATCATCCCGTTCGGGTTATTACTATATGCAACGCACTATGCTCCGTCAGACGTTATCAGTATTATGGATGCGGTTCAACCAATCACAACTTCAATTTTAAGTATCATCTTCTTTAAGATGGGTATGAATTGGGTCGAAATTGTCGGAATTGTATTGGTAATTATTGGTGTTTACATCTTACAACGCGGACGGAAAAATATTGAAAACTCCGAAGAGAATTTTCGAGCCGATGTATAAAAATGAATAAATATTGAAAACTTTGTAAATCCGGCACTTCTTACTGATTTTAGGGATTCAAATGTGATACAATTTATTTAGAATAAGTTTAGTGAGAGGTGGGCGATCAATATGGAATTAAGTCAAATTTTACAGAAATCAATTTCACAAATCGCTCTTTCAGGACAAGGAGTAAAAACGTATCTCGTTCCACAGATTCCACGCCAATTATTGACGCGGGCATGGCGGACTTTTTGCCCGCAGGAGAAGCGGACTTCGATTCTTGCGTTGATTGATACTTCCTTTTTTCAAAATGGCAAGGAAGGATTCGTCTTTACTCAAAATGCATTGTATATTCGGGAAACAATGCATCGCGTAAAGGTTTTTCCGTATGATCGAATCAATGCAATTATTTATTTTCAAGCTCTTTCAACGTATTCAGGAAAGAATAGCATTTCAATGGAAATCGACAGTAAAGATTATGATTATGAAATTAGTAATGTGTTATTGAAGGGAATCAATACTGATCGATTTAACCGGATGTTACAGCAAATTGTTTCCCTATATCGGCCAGATGAACGTCACGAGATTGAAGAAGAGTTGGAAGATAGTGAAACTCAGATTGCGCATCCAGAAAAATTTAAACCGCATAAATTTAAGGATGGCGATCCGCAGATTTATCAGAAATAAAAAGACTGAGATTTTGAAATCTCAGTCTTTTTAATTACTCGTTTTTCGTTTTTAATTGATTAACTTTTTCCTCAGTCGGAGTAACATACAATGTTTTTTGGCCTTCATAGATCACAAACCCAGGTTTGGTCCCGTTTGGCTTGCGAATTCGCCGAACTTGCACATAGTCGACTGGAACGTTGGCGGAGTTTCGTGATTTTGAGAAGTATGCTGCTAATTCAGCGGCTTCAACCAGCGTTTCATCGCTTGGGTCACTGCTTTCAACGATTACATGGGATCCTGGAATGTTTTTTACGTGAAGCCAGTAATCATTCTTTGAAGCGGTGTGTAAGGTCAACTTCTCATTTTGAAGATTATTTTTACCAACTTTGATTCGGGTACCATCACTTGCCCGGAATATTTCTGGTTGGTTGATCTTAACCCGGCGTTTATTTTTCTTATGGTGATTGTTTTTCCGTAAGTATCCACCGTTTTCAAGTTCAACTTGAATATCAGTTAAATCTTGCGGTTCAGCAAGCTCAATTTGAGTTTGGATCTCTTCAAAATAGGCAATTTCATCTTCAGTAAGTTTAATTTGTTCCTTCAAGTATGAAATCGCGTTTTTAAGTTTTTGATATTTTTTAAAGTATTTTTGGGCATTTTGCGAAGGACCGATTTGGTTCGATAACGCAATTTTCAATGGCTTTTCATTATCATAAAAATTCGGTAACGTGATTTCAGTCATTCCGCGTTTAACCTGATACAAGTAAGTTGTTAGCAATTCGCCTTTTATCCGGTATTCATCCGCGTGCTGGGTATTGGTAAATTCTTTTTGCAATTTTTTCAGTTTATTGCGGTTCTTTTTCAATTCTTGGTTTACAACATGGATCAGTAAGGCTCCTTGTTGCCGGACCCGATCACGGGTTGCCTTCTCACGGTAAAAATGATCAAGCAGTCCACTTAAAGAACCAAATTGAGCACCCATGTTTTGAATATCATTTCCAAGTGCTGTAAATGTAAAATCAAGCCGTTTACCGGTGGTTAAACTTGGGATTGGGGCATCCGCAGCTTTAAGAAAGCTCGTTAAATGTTCGGAATCATTTTGACCATCGTTTTGATGAAAAACATCCGCAAGCTGAAGGGCGCTGACTTTACCGAATCCTTGAAATTCTTTTTGAATATTTTGCGCAAGGACTTCGCGGTTAGGAAATTGTTGGCCAAGCGCAATCAATTGTTGAGAATTTTCAGCAGTAAACGGATCAAGTTTTTCCTGTTTTGGCGGTTGCCGGTAAGTTGCACCTGGAAGTAATGTCCGGTACCGGTTTTGATCCATTCCAACGTGTTTAATGGTATCAATGATCGTTTGATTTTGCTGATTGATCAAAATGACGTTACTATACCGGTTCATGATTTCGATTGAAAGCAAAAGCGGTAAGCGGTCGCCAATTTCATTTCGCGTTTCAAAACTAAAGTAAACGACCCGGTCATTTTCCAATTGTTGAATGGCAGTCAGCTTGGCGTTTTCAAGATATTTGCGCAACATCATTGTAAATTTAGTTGGAACTGCCGGATTTTTATATGGAATTTGCGTAATTTGCATCCGGGCGTAGTTGGGGTGAGCTGATAAAAGTAACGGGTAGTTTTTCCGGTTGGACCGAATTGTCAAAATCACTTCGTTCGGATATGGTTGAGAGATCTTCATTACCCGTCCGTTAAGGATCTTTTCGCGAAGTTCACTCACCATTGCGTGGGTAAACATTCCGTCAAATGCCATAAATCTCATCCTTTCTGAAAATAATAATATGCTACTTATTATTGTAAAGTTCTGATGAAAAAAAGCAAAGAAAAATCCACAAATCGCCTTCAGAGTCTTGAAAAATATTTACAAAGATTGTATTATGCAATAAGGTACGAAAGAAGGGGTGATTTTCTTTTTGAAAGAACCATTAGACAATTTGCTTGATTTACAACGTGAATATCAACGGTTTGTTCAAAAAATGGCAAAGAATAATCAACTGACCATTGCCGAATGGCAGCTTCTTCAACGGATCGCTGACGGGAAAAATTCGCAAGAATTACTTGCAGAAGATTTGCGGCTTGATACTTCAACGCTGAGTCGTCAACTGAGTAAACTAACGACCAAGGCGTTTGTTAAAATCAGTAAGGTTGCAAATCAAAACAACGTTAAAACCCGGAAAAGCTATCAATACCATCTCAGTGAAATTGGTCAACGTGTTCTTTCACAAATGAATACGGATTTTAAAGAATTTGGACAAAAAGTATTTGCGCAGTGGACTGGCGAAGAGAAGAATTTTTTAAAGATTTTAATCAATCGTCTGACTCAAAGTATGCGTCAAGTAACATTAAATTAATTGATAAAGTAGGTGTAGTTTTATGAAAACTGCTGTTGTAACCGACAGTACAGCAAATTTAGATCAAGAAACGATTGATAAGTACGGAATTAAAGTTGTTCCGATTCCTTACATTATTGATGGAACCGAATATCAAGACGGCGTTGATCTTACCCGTCCTGAATTCTATGAAAAAATGCGGAATGCAAAGGACTTTCCGACCACATCGCAACCGCCAGTTGGTGAAATGATTAACTTGTATAATCAATTAGCTGATGAAGGTTACGATGCAGTTATTAGCATTCACATTGCAGGAACGATCTCCGGTTTGATGACGACTTTGAATAACTTAAAGGGTCAACTTGACAATATCAAACTTTACCCGATCGACTCATCAATTACTGAAGTTCCAATGGGATGGATGGTTAAGTTAGCTGCACGGATGGCGGCTCAAAATGAAGATGCCGAAAAGATCGTTGCGGCCGTTGAACAGCTTAAAAAACAATATGATGCGGTCTTTGTTGTTGACGATTTGAAAAACTTGGCTCATGGTGGTCGGTTATCAAACGCTTCAGCATTTATCGGAACCGTTTTAAAAATTAAACCGTTACTTCACTTTGATAAGGAAAGTGACAAGATCGTCGCCTTTGAAAAGGTTCGCTCATTGAAAAAGGCAATGAAACGGGCACAAGAAATCATTAAGGAAGAAACGGATAAGGCAGATTATCCGTTCCGCTTGCTAGTGATTCACGCTAATAATGAAAAACGCGGTCAAGAATGGGCTAAGGAAGTCCAGGGAGCCTTCCCCGGGCTCCCGGTTTCACTTGATGAATTTGACCCAGTAATTGCGGTCCACCTTGGTGAAGGGGCATTGGCATTAGGATTTATTCGTGACATAGAAAAAGACTAAATTTTAAGCCAAATTCATCACTTTCTTTTCAATTTTGTGAGAGAATATAACATATAAAGGATAGATTATATATTAATTGAAAGATGATGATTAAATGCGAGTTCAATTAGGATTAAAAGGGAGCACCGATGACAGCCAATACCGGGATCGGTTGCAATATCATCCGGATGTTTTCGAGTTTTTTACCCAAGAAGACGACTTTACAACTGATGGATTGCAAAAGTTACGGTATGCGATTCAAGCAGTCCAAAATGAAGCAACGAGTAAAATTGTGTTGCATCAACCGATGCGGTATCAAAAAACAATTTTTACGGAATTGATTGCACCGGAAAGTCGCTGTCCGGGTCTTTATAAATTCGTCGAACAAAGTACGATTGATTTGTTACAGGTGGCATATGATTTTGACGTTCAAGTATTGATTCATGGCGCATATTTACGGCAAACCCCTAAATATATTGCCATGTATCCGTCATTTGATGCTGCTCAGGATGCGGCCTTCAAGCGGATGGATCGATTCAATGAAATGGGCGGTAATCATATCATGTTTGAAAACAGTATTTCACCAATTTTTTATTATGGTGATCCGCAGTTTGAAGATCGAATTTTAGCTCATGGGTACCGATTGGCATTTGATACTTCGCACTGTTTTATCGCTGAGCACGGTGATAATGACAAGTTAGTTGCTTCGATCAAACATTTAATGGATGCGACGGTTCATTACCACCTCGTTGATTCGATGGGTGAGCATCATGACAGTTTAGTTCTCGGAACCGGAAAGATCGACTGGCGGCGGGTTTTACCGCTCCTTAATGAAAATTCAAAAGCAACGAGCATTTATGAAATCAATTTGGCAGATCCAACTGATGCTAAGGAACAGATGGAAAGCCATCGTTATTTGGTTGAATTAGCCAAAACATTAACTGATTAAATAAAGAAGAGGTAAGATTTTGGCAAAGATATTAAACGTTCTGATTGGAACGATTGGTATTTTATATATTTGCGGACAAGTTACTTATTATGGTTTTGTCCAGTTGCTAAGTACGCTCGGCTATATTCACGCTGCGACGGTTGCTGATAGTCACAAAATTATCTTTGATTGGGTGATTTTTATGGCATTTTTGTTAGTAATTTTCGGGTGCGTGGCGTTGGTTGCAAACTTTATTAAATTTCAAACCCCACACTTAGGATTACGATTGATTTTTAATATTGTTTGCATTTTTATGCCATTCTTACACATTAAGAATCATCTAACAATTCTTTTCGAGGGTGTATTTTTAATTTTGTTTGGGTTATACTTAGCTACAATAAGAAAATCTAAATTAATTAATGATAAAAATTAATCTAAAACGATAGGGGCTAATAGTTGTGTCATCATTTTTTAAAAACGTTGTCGCTCCAATCTTGACAGGATTGATAATTGCAGCGTTCATCGTAACTTTTGTATTTCGAATCGTAAAGGTTGATGGAACTTCAATGTATCCGAACCTTCAAAATAACGAGCACGTAATCGTATGGAAGTTAGGTAAGGTGCGGGAAGATTCCGTGGTTGTTTTTGACGCATATGGCGTTGATAAAAACAATCCGAATGTTCAAAAGAATACAAAGTACGTTAAGCGGGTAATTGGAATGCCTGGTGACAAGATTGAATACAAGAACAATGGTGATTTGTATGTTAACGGCAAGTACCAACCACAAAATTACATTACCAAGCAACAACGGACAAGCGGAACATTAACGTTGCTTTTACCAGAAGCAAAGGGCGTTAGTTTAGGAACAGGTAAGACGTTCACCGTTCCGAAAAATTGTTACTTTGTTCTTGGAGATAACCGCGCTGATTCAAACGATAGCCGGTATTATGGGTTTGTTCCGAAAGATAAGATCGTTGGAATTGCGAAAGCGCCATTCTGGAACAGTAAACATAAGCTGATTAATGATTATTATCCAGCAACAAATTAGAGCTTAAGGTGGTGACGAAAGTCATCACCTTATTTAATTACCGTTATTGAATGCGATTCCATTGCTTATTTATTAAAGCCTGAGATTTTTGAAACCCACCCAGCTTACCTTGATGTTGAAACTCAGGGACAACTGACAGTGGGAGAAACGGTTGTTGACTTTGCAGGACTAATGAATCAGAAACCAAATGCAAAAGTCATAATGAATCTTGATCGGCAACGGTTTGTCGATTTAATTATTGATTTACTTCATCACTTTGACTAAAAGAAAAGGATCGCTTCAATGCGATCCTTTTTTGAATACCATTCATTATGCATTCTTTTTATTATTTCCCATCTTGAAACTAATTAAGACAATCAGTAAGTTGATGGCAGCTAGAATTGCAGTCATTACGAACACATCTGGATATGAAAAATGACCCGCAATCACTGATCCAAGCATTGGGCCAATGATACTTCCAATTGCTTGGAAAGACTGCATGTAACTGAAGACCCGGCTGACAACCGCGTCAGGCGCATTATTCATTAGAACAGTTTGAGCAAGTGGGAGTAAAGCCGCGTCTGAAATTCCGATTAAGAACCGGCAAATTCCTAATGTATATACATTCCCGACCCAACTCGTTGCGAAAAAGACGCATCCGGAAAAAATCAATCCGGCAACTAAAACTTTGCGCGCCCCGATTCGGTCACCAAGGTCGCCTAACCGATGAGCAGCCATAATGGTTGCAAACCCAGGAAGGGCAGTGATAATTCCGCTGACAACCGATACACTGCCATGGCCGTGTAATAACTGCCGGACAAACAAACTAATGACTGGGTTAATTGACTTAGTAACGGCATTTACAAGCATCGCAGTGATGAACATTGCAATGACGATTGGTAAGCTGTTGACTTGAGCCAAGGCAGATTTTTCTTTTCGGGAAGCATTTTTGGCAACTTCATGTGGAGTAAATTCTTCCTTAACGAATACAAGGGCTAAAATTCCAGCAATGAACATAATAATTCCGAAAAGGTAGAAGGTCATCCGATAGCCCCACACATCGGCAATCATTCCGCCGATGATTGGACCAATCAGTTGCCCTCCGACCCGTCCAGTCGTTAAGATTCCCATCGCCTTTCCACCTTGATTCGACGGAACTTCGCTTGCAACTAAAGCTTGCGAATTACTGTTGTATCCTGAGAAACACCCATAGACAAATCGCCAGAAAATCAAAATCCAGATGTTATGCGCAAGTCCGCAGAGAAATCCTGTAATACACATTCCAAACGCTGACCGTAAAATCATTGGTTTCCGACCAGTCCGGTCAGCGAGTTTCCCCCATAATGGTGAAACAATTGCCTGACTAACGAAGGCGATCGCATACGCTAACCCGGAATAGAAAGTTAATTGGACGTTTGTAAAGTGCGCCATTTGGCTGATAAACAGCGGCAAAAACGGCAAACTCATACTAAAGCCAGTCCCGGAAACAAAATCCCCAAATGCTAAAACATATAAGTTTTTCCGCCATTGAGGCATTTCCTTAATATTCAATTTGATCATCTTCTCAATCTCTAAGTTAGTATACTTACTATTTAAAACTAAAATTTCAAAGATGTAAATACTAAAATAACTGACCACTTATCGCTAAAAAATGTCCGGTTAGCGAAAAATGCTCATTTTGAAAATAAAATTCGGTATAGTAAGAATGAAATTATTTCAGGAGGAAATTGGGATGAAATTAATTGAAACTCAAAGGTTAACTAAAAAGTTTGGAGCATTTACTGCGGTTCAAAACTTAAACATTGAAGTCGGTTCAGGAGAACTCACCGCTTATCTTGGAAGCAATGGCGCAGGTAAGTCAACAACGATTGCGATGTTAATTGGAAATTTAAAACCGACGTCCGGAAAAATCATTTACCATGATAATTTAAAAATCGGCGTCGTTTTTCAAAATAGTATTTTGGATCATGAATTGACCGTCAAGCAAAATCTCCAGATTCGAGCAGAACTGGAAGGCCAAGCGGTTCAAAAGCACATTAAAGAAATTATGCATAAAACGGGAATTGATCAGTTTGCCAATCGAAAGTACGGAGCCCTTTCTGGAGGGATGAAACGTAAAGTTGATATTGCCCGAGCATTATTAAATCAGCCTGATGTTCTTTTCTTAGATGAGCCAACAATTGGCTTGGATGTAACAGCCCGAAAAGAAATTTGGCAACTGATTAATGAATTAAAAGAAAAACAGAAATTAGCGGTCTTTTTAACGACTCATTATCTTGAAGAAGCTGAAAATGCCGATAACGTATACATTTTAAATCATGGCCAGATTGTTGAACATGGTTCAGCGATCGAACTGAAACAAAAATATTCGCAGGTTAAGCTTCGAATTAAATTTAAGAATGAAGTTGATCAGTCGTTAGTTTCAAAATTGAAATTTAAGCGCGATTTTTATGAATATCAATGTTCAAACGCTCAAACGGCAATTCAGTTTTTGGATCAGTATAAAGACCAAATCGATTATTTTGAATATTTACCGGTTGAGATGACGGATGTGTTTATGAAGCTTATCAAGGAGGAAGCATAATGGTCGCAATTATTAAACGCAATATTTTAATTTATTTTCGGAAATTTTCAAACATCATGTTTTCCCTTTTAGGATCAATGATTTTCTTTTTTATTTATATTTTATTTTTACGAAAAAATATTTTAAGTTCGCTTCACCAAATAACAGCTGCCGGAAAAGTTTTAGATATGTGGATGCTTGGGGCGTTGTTAACGATTACTGCAATGACGACCGCGTTAAATGTGATGGGCCAATTGGTAACAGATAAAAATAATAATAAATTTTTAGACTTCAAAATCAGTGTTGCATCGCCGCTTAGACTCCTTTTAGGATATTTTGGAGCAGCCATGCTTGTTTCAGTTGGAATACAGTTTTTAGTTTTTGGAATTGTTTGGGGATACTTTTTAACCTATGAAAGTTTACGACTAACAACAGGAATGATTATTCATTTGGTAGTAATCGGGATTGAAAATTCATTCTGCGCAACGGGAATTGCATGTCTGGTTTGTGCATTTATCAAGAATGAGACGGCATTGAGAGCAGTTAATACAATTTTTGGTTCTGGATTTGGCTTTTTGATTGGCGGATATTTTCCAATTGGAGAGATGTCAACGACAGCGCAGCATGTAATCAAAGCGTTTCCGCTTACATATTCTGTTGCTCAAAACCGTCAAATCTTGATGGATCACTTATTAAAGGCGACGATCAAGCCGATTCGAGTACCGATGGAGAAGTTTTTCGGACTGAACTTAACAATCAATGGTTCGCAAGTTAGTTCAGAAATGATAACATTGATTTTAATTGGGACAGGAATTGTTTTGATTCTTTTAATTGCAATAATTAGTCGTAAAATGATTGAAGTTACAATGGCGGAGCGAAGTTAAATGAAATATCAATTTAAACCAGATTCAACGGTTAATGAAACCAACGTTTTAATTACAGCTCAAACGAAAAACCACGAAGTTAATGAAATTGAACGGGCACTTGAAAAAATTCAAAAGGAAGAGCAGACGGTTACTATCAATGCGCACCAAACAGTTTATCGGATTCATTATAACGAAATCGTCTTTGTTGATGTTTGGGGTGATTATACCACCATTCATTTGTTAGACCGCAAGTTTAAAATTCACCAACCACTGCGAAAAATCGAAGAACAGCTTCAGGATGAGCGGTTCGTTCGGGGTTCACGGAGTTTGATTTTAAACCTCGACTTTGTTGAAAAATTTCGAAGCAGCTTTTCAGGAACTTACTTAGCTGAAATGGCTAATCATCAGGAAGTTGCAATTTCACGGCGATACTGGAAAAAAGTTAAGGAAAGGGTGTTTCAAAAATGAGATGGTTAATTGAATTGCTTCAGCGAATGATTATTGGAACCGAAATTGGAATTACCTGTTATGTATGGATCGGCGTTTCATGTTATTCATCGGTAAAAGTGACATTGCCGATTGCAGCGGAGATTTCTTTAATGGGGGCAATGATTGGCGGGGCAACCTTTATTTTCCGAATTCCGCGAATTAATTATTACCTTGCATTCCTCATTCATTATCTTATTGTTTTAGCTGCGAGTTGGATTTTTTTGCGACCGATTTATAGAATATATTATGGAGTTAACTATCAATTTAACTTTGAAAGTCTCCTATTTATTGCAGCGATTTATCTTATTATTCAGTTAGTAATTCGTTTCATGCAAATTAATGACGTTCAGCGCGTTAACCGGCGTTTAAAGCAACGGCAAAAGAAAAATCATTAAGATTTCAGCGTCGATGATAAGAGGACTTCATCGGCGCTGATTTTCATTCGTGATAAAATGGAACCTGAAGGTGATTTTAATGGAAAACGTCTCAACAAAGGAAAAACTAAGTGTTATCAGTGGAAGTTGTCTGGGATTTATCGGAATTTTGATTGGAACTTCCCTGGTTGTCACTTTTCCAACGTTAATTCGTGAATTTAATACGCGCTTAGCTGTCGTTCAGTGGTTGGCATCAGGATACTATTTAGTTGCAACGGTCACAATGAGTGCGACGGCTTATTTAATGAAGCATTTTCCGCTTCGGCGAATTTTTATGTTAGCGGCATTGGCGTTTATTCCGGGGTGCTTGATTAGTGCGTTTGCTCAATCAATTGGAATGCTGCTGGTTGGATGCATGATCAATGCATTTGCAACGGGGATTGCAACGCCGCTGATGTATCAAATTGTTTTCCATTCGATTCCGCAAGATCAGTTTGGTAAGTACAACGGAATCGTAACAATGATTAAGTCATTTGGCCCGGCTTTCGGTCCCACATACGGCGGATTACTGACATATTTAATTTCATGGCGGATGATCTTTGTTATTGTGTTGCCGCTATTGTTGGTTGCTTTTGGAATGGGAATGTATTCGCTTAAAAAGGAAAAGGTTGAAACGGCTTCAACGTCTTTTGATTATCTTGGACTGATCTTATTTGGAGCAACGGTTATTACGTTTAGCCTGGTAATCAGTAATCTTGGAACGCAAATTCATCATCCGGGATCGTTGATTGGACTTTTAATTGGCAGTGTTGTTCTTTTAGGGGCATTCATTTATGAAAATCAGCATACAAAGCGGAAATATCTGAGTTTCCGAATTGTCAAAAATAAAATCGTTCGTTTCCGCTTGATTTCATTTTTCAGCTTGCAGTTTATGAATTTAAGTTTGGTATTTATTTTGCCGCTTTATGCTGAAGAGGTTTTGCACTATAATTCATTGGTTACGGGAATGTTGCTGTTTCCGGGAGCGGTAATCGGCGCATTGTTATCGCCCGTTTCAGGGAAAATTTATGATAAAAAGGGTGCATTCTTTACACTAACGCTTTCAAGTGGTTTCTTGTTTGCCGGAGTTGCTCTTTATTTGATCAGTTTTAAATTTCTGACGGCATTTTTAATTGGGTTGATTTACATCGTCTTCCGGTTAGGTTATACGTTTGGATTTGGCAATATTATGTCAGATGCCGGAAAGTATGTTTCAGCGGCAGATCATTCGCTTGTCAGTTCAATCTTCAATACTTTCCAACAGTATTCAGGAACGATTGGAACCAGTTTGATGTCGTCGATCATTACGATTTTTGAAGGTTTAGGCCTAAGCGAAGCCAGTGCGATCCTTACTGGTGGTCGAATCGGCCTGACAATTTTAGTTATCATTGCCATTGCTTTAATTGGAATTACGGTTTATGTGCGTCAATTAGAAAAATAAAATCAAAGAAGGTGTGACAAAACGTCAAAAACGAGCGTGGTGGAAGCAGAAAAGCGAACGAATCGCGGAGCATAGATTCGGAACTTTTCGAACTTCCACATAGCTCGTTTGTTTTGGAACCCGATTATGCGGATATAGCAAAAAGGTTGCGACTTACGTCACAACCTTTTTTTAATTTCCAATTTGAAAGGGGACCAGTAAGAGAAGGGCAAAAGGGCTTATTTTAACTTCCGAAGGGCATCTTTTTGAGCTTCCTGATTGACGTGGGTATATAAATCGGTTGCGGATGTCCCTTTTTGCCCTAATTGTTGGGATACTAAGACCCGGTCTTTGGTGATTTCATATAATTCCGATGCGAGAGTATGCCGTAATTTGTGGGGCGTTAACGGATGACCAAATGCCGTAGAATATTTTTTGATCAGTTTTTCAATTGAATTATACGTAATGCGCCGAACCTCACCGTGATATTCAGTGACAAAGAATGCTTTTTGATCCTTCGGCGGATTGTACCGGTCTTGGCGAATTTTAGCATAGCGTTCGACGTATTGAACGACCCATGGCGCAATTGGAACTGAGTCCCGCATGCCACCTTTCCGCGTAACATCAAGCATTGCATCTTCAAGATGAAGGTCTTCAACATTAACGTTGGCTGCTTCTGAAACCCGAATTCCAGTCCCAAGGATCATCGCAGCAATACAGATATCGCGTTCTTTATTTTTCTTAAACGCGGTTAAAGCCCGCGGATCACAATTTTTTTCATATTCATTTTCGATAAAATCAATGAATTCGTATTTCCGTTCGCCAGTGTACATGTGTGTTTCAAGGTTGTGAGCACGGTAATTCAACGTTTCCGTGGTATTTAATGAATCAATTTTGAGCATCACGTTATTAGTAAAATACGGTTTGCCATCTTCAGTATCTGCCGTAACAGTCAGAAACTTAAATAATGACCGTAAAGCATTGATCGACCGATTAATGGATGTTGGTGAATTAACGCGTCCTTGTTTGTTTTTAGAATGTTTAAGAAAATCAATGTACAACATAATGTCTGAACGGCGCAACTTAGCAAGCGTTTTAACTTTAATTGCTTGATTTTCCTTTGCATCCGAAATGCCTGATTCGCGCAACCAATTAAAAAATCGTCGAAATTCAGTCAGATATTGATAAATCGTTGTGATTGAATGATTAGTTTGCAAATAAAAATCACGGATATAAACTGGAAGTTTTTTGAGTTCAGTTTGAATTAATGGTAAGTAACGATCGTGATCCATAAACAAATCCTTTCTAAAGCTTGATAAGGGGATAGCTAATTCTTTGATTTAATCTGTTATTAAAATTATAGTTTTAATGACTAACATATGCAACTTAAAAGAGGGGTTCTCAATGATCCAAATTATGATGCTTTAACCGTTTAAAGCAAATTCGATCACAAATTCCAATCATTGGTCCTTGGAATAATAATCCAAAAATTGTTCCGATGTTGATTGCGACAATTTGATGACTGATTAAAAATGTAATTGCAACAATAATGATTGCTGGCAAATAAACGGCAAACATTGCTTTAGTTGAATTTCCATTAAAGAACTTAAACCGGACGATTTGCATTAAATCATCTGCAGGATGCAGCATCCAGTTTACGCGTTGGTACATTGAAACACCTAATGATACTAAACATATTCCAAATAAATCAAATAAAATTCTCGTTGGTAAATTCATGGTCATTACTAATGAGTGTTTTAAAATGCTGCTAAGCCAACTTACAAGGTACGAAAATAACACCATAAAGATGATACTTTTACCAATGCGCTTTAAATCGATTTTCCGAATCAAAATGGTATTAATGATGATCAATAATGCACCCCAAATCACCATGATGTTTCCAAGTGACCAATGAATCGTCTGACTGACGTTGACACACGTTGCGGTCCATAATGGACTTCCTAAGTTTAACGCAACGGTTAGTGCATTCCCAAAACTATTAATGATAATTGATAATCCAAAATAAATGGCAAGTTCAAGCTTGCTAATGTCGTGTATTTCCATTGAAAATTCATCCTTTTTGATGTTGGTTATTAAAACTATTATACACTTTAATTTGTTTTTTGCTTAACGCGATTGATATTCTAATTGTTTTTTGTTATGATAATCAAAATATATTTTGCAAAATGATTTTTGAATAATTTAAGGAGGTCGGTCCAAATGCCTGATTTTTACTATTATCCGCGATGCGGAACGTGTCGGAAAGCAATAAAATGGCTGGATGAACACCATATTCAATATACGCCGCATGACTTAGTTAAAAATCCTCCGTCTGCAGCGCAACTTGAAAAATGGATGAAAATGACGGATTTGCCGCAAAAACGATTCTTTAATACAAGTGGTCAACATTATCGGCAACAAGGATTAAAGGATAAAGTCAACGAAATGTCATGCACCGAAGCATGTACCGTTTTATCAAATGACGGCATGTTGATTAAGCGACCAATTATGGTTGACGAAAAACGGATTACGGTTGGCTTTAAGGAAGCCGAATACGAAGAAGTATGGAATAAATAGAAGAAGTATGGAATAAATAATTGATAAAAAGACATCTGGTGAACACTCATCAGATGTCTTTTTATCAATTATTTGTAATGTCCAAAATATCTTCGTGATTATCAACAACAAAAATTTTCGGTTCGGTTAAATCAGTTAAACTTTGAAGATTGATCTTCCGCACCCGTTGATTGTTATACGTTGCAAAGTAGTATGTTTGCGACGTTGCACTCATAAATGACCGGTAACAACTAAAGTCTTGCGCATCGGTTTCGGTGACAACAGCGCCCTTGGCTACGTTTACTGATTTGAGAATGTTTTCTGCCTTGATCAAATTGTCATATTCGTCATCGGCTTGAGGCATGAAGTTTTTAAGTAAGCTGCCCGAACAAACCGGGCAACCGGAGTAAAGTCACCTGGAAGGCCGAAGTTTCCAGAGCCTTGACTCATTGGATGTAGTTCTTTGCCTAACCAATTAACCGGTTCATGTTGTTTGGGAGTGACTGTTAAATAATTATTTAAGTTGTTTTCGTGCCATGGATAATCAGGACTATTAGTCATTACGCCAACCGTATCGTCATAAACATGAACCCCATCTTTCATCACTTCAACAACAATCGTTGTCTCGGTTTTATCCATGAAAATATAATGTAACGGCGGAGTGATTCCTAACGTTGGATTCTTTTCGTCAACGATTTGAATTTGGTTTTGTTCGAATGCTGTTTTAACTTCGTTTACAGAAGCGCAGTTTCCTAATGTATAGCCGACAACCATATCTGGAGCGACCTTAACGGCAGTCGTTACTGTTTGCGGATCGGCGCGGTTAAGCCTTGTTCATTGACTCCATCAAAAACGATGTTGCAATGATCTTCAAGAGCTCCCATTCCGACATAAGCATACTTTGTTTGATACATTTCACTTGAACTGTAATCATGAATCAAATGAAAATTTTGCGGAATATAAGTCACCGTTTTAGCCATTTCAATACTAAAGTCCATTGTCCGCGAAAGCATGTAACTTTCATCTTTGGCATGTAAAGTAAAACTTGTACACATAAAAACCCCTCCATTTATAATTGGTCTATACATATGATAACATAAATTAAATTTGATAAGGTTGAATAAAATATAATAAAACATTTTAATCAAAATAGGTGTATACTTTATTTAACAACTTAACTCGGAGGTGTTTCGATTGATTTTCTAGAATTATTAATTTGCAAAAATAACTGTTTAATTTATTTTTAGGCGGGACTTTTGTGCATTTTTTTAATTCTGAAAATTGATCGTAATACACGGTTTTAAGCCTGAAATGACGGCATTTTCCTGACGATATTTGGACCTGTATTACGTAAAAGTGTACGGGTCCTTTTTGAAAGGAAGTATCAGAATGGCAGACATTAAAGTCAAAAATTTAACTTTCGCATATGATGGTCAACTTACACCCCTTTTCAAGAAGGTAAATTTAAACATCGGCCTTGATTGGAAGCTGGGATTACTTGGACGGAATGGCCAAGGAAAAACAACCTTTTTAAAATTATTTCTCGGCGAACTTGCCCCGAATGGCGGTCAAATTGAACGTCAGACGACTTTCCAATATTTTCCATTAAAAATTGACCACCCTTCTTATCCAACAATTATGGCGATTCAGGACAACTATCCAATTGAAGAATGGGAATTAAAGAAAGAGCTGTCAAAGATGTATTCAAATTCAGACGAGCTGATTTGGCGGCCATATGCCGAATTAAGTGGTGGCGAACAAACGAAGGTTCAGCTGGCAACCCTTTTTAAGAATGATGACGTTTTTCCATTAATTGATGAACCGACTAACCATCTAGACGGCAAAAGTCGAAAACAAGTTGCGGATTACTTAAAACACAAGAAACAAGGATTTATTGTTGTAAGTCATGATGTTGCATTTCTTAATCAAATAATCGACCATGTTTTATCAATTGAGCGAAATACAATTTTCCAATTTCATGGAAACTTTGACACCTATAAAGTTGAAAAGGAAAATCAGGATCAAAATTATCTGGAAGAGAATCAAAAATTAAAAAGTGAAATCAAGCGGCTACGGGAAACATCACGAGAAAAGAAGGACTGGGCTGTGCAACGTGAAAAAGATAACTATGGAAACCCGCATGTCAAAGGAAGCGGCGGAACTGGTCATAGTGGTTTTACAAGTGCCCGGGCGAAACGTTCAATGAAACGCTCAAAGGCAATTCAAAAGCGAATTGATCAGAAAATTAAGCAAAAACAAGCACTTTTCAATAATATAATTGAGACTTCGTCGCTAACGATCAACTATATTCCTTCAAGAAAAGACGAAATTTTATCTTTTAAAGATTTTCAACTTGGGTATGATTCCCCACTTTTTGATCCAGTCACGTTTACTTTAAAGCGTAATGAGCAGCTGATCATTACCGGTCAGAACGGAATTGGAAAGTCTACGCTATTTAAGTTTATTTTGAATCTGGTTCAAATGAATTCGACCGGTGATTTTCACGTTTATCCGCACGCTAAAATTAGTTATTTGAGCCAATCGGTAAAATTGAACGGAACGATTATGCAGCTTGCAGATCAGAATGGATTGAATTTCAATGAAATCTTGAACCTTTTGCGTAAGCTGGGGATGCCGCGTGAAGTGTTTAATCTACCAATTGAGCAGATGAGTAAGGGACAGCAAAAGAAAGTCGCATTGGCGAAATCTTTGGTTGAACCAGCAAACTTATATTTGTGGGACGAGCCATTAAATTACTTAGATATTGAAAACCAGCAACAAATCTTGACAATGATCAAAGAAAAATCACCGACAATGCTGATTGTTGAACATGATCAAAAATTTATTAATTCGTTTGATCCGCAATTTGTAAAATGTTTGAAACGGTAATCAAAAGAGGACTGTGATGTCGGTCACAGCCCTCTTCTTTATACGTTAAATCGTTTTTCAATTTTAGCTTGCTGCTTCTTTGAAACAACGGTTGCTAAAAATAGCAATGCAAGAACAAATAAAATAAGCGTTCCTAATGGATTTCCGTGGTTATTCAGCATTGTGGTTGAATGCGACGTTGAAATTCCGATTGAACATGCGTCCAAGAGTCCATGGAGTAAAATCGGCATAATCAAGTTTCCGGACTTCAAATAGATAACAGCTAGGATAATTCCTAATAAAAATGTCCCAATCATTTGCAACATGGTTTGATATGCAGATTGATGAAGAATATTCATTAAATGAGTAATTCCGAAAAGAAAGCTGCTAAGGAAGATTCCCTTCCAAATTACGTGAGTCTTGTGAACATGATGTATGATGCTTGGTAATAGCATTCCCCGCATGATAAATTCTTCAGCACATGCAACTAAAAGTGCAGTTATTAAACAAAAGAGCGGCGCATGGATACGGTAAAGGTTCTTTTCAAAGACGACCATATAAAAGGCAATTAAAAAGTCGCCTAAAAACGAGAGATAAAACGTCTTTTTGAAAAGCAGCTTTTCGTGAGTATAAAAATGATTAAGCATCCAGCAGAAAATGAGCATGATGACTTCCAAAATTCCCATTCGGAATAGAATCCGTTTTTGCAAATCAAAGCTATCACCGATGCGAAATTTGAGAAATATCCATACCCAAGCAGATTGAATCAATAAAAAGCAAATTAACCAAATAAAATAAGTGATTAATGGTTTAAATTTTGAAATCTCTTTCATTCTTTTTCCTCTTTGTAATTAAAAATTGAATTACTTTGAAAATCAAAATAACTCAAAACCATTATATCACACGGGTATTTTGAACCTTCAAAATATTTAACCATTAATTTTTGGATAAGTTCGAAAAAAAGATGCGCTTTTTATTGACAACCTTTACATAATTAATTATTCTACACTTATAGAGATTTATCTCTGTAATTTAAAATTACTAATAAACACTCCAGCTACTTTCAAAATACACCCATTCTTTGCTGAAGTGTTTATTTTTTTGCAAAAAAATCTCACTGGATAATTCCAGTGAGAATCAATTCGATTACAAGTTTGGGTCCATCTTGAATGTTAAGTCGGATAATTCTGTTCCGCGGGTAATCAATTCCGCGATAAATTCCTTTGTCCGTTGGTTGCAGTGCGCAACGATTTCGTGATTTTGATCCGTCAAGAACTTCGTTAACTCTTCACCCTTTAAATCATGCGCAGCAACATAGTCATTGATTTCGTTGACTTTAGCATGACTCCATTGTGAAATTTCTTTTTGAAAATCTAAATCATCTTGAATGAAATCAGCATAGTGGCTTTCAACGACCATTGCTAATGTTTCATACAACCAGTAAGCACTGTCAGTTTGCAGATCCATCTTTACGGGCGTATTGCTGTATGAAGGATCAGTATCGTTGGCGTTCGTAAAGAACGGAATGTGTGGGCAAAATGCAGGGACACCAAACGAAAGCCATTGGACCCCTTCGCCATTTGATTGCATTTCAAGAATGTGCGAGTTGGCAGTCCGTGAAAGTGAAATTGCCCGGTACTTTTTCCGGTCACGAGGATCACCGTTCCCAAGCGGATCGTACTTCGTTTCGTTATAGTGCGACTTTAAAATATATTGAATATCTTCAAGCGATAGTTTCCGGCTTGGTTTCCGGATAAACGGCATATTTGGTGATTCAGGTTCCTGCTCGATTTCAGGATTCAAATACCGCTGAGCAAACCATACCCGGGGTGTGTTGTAATGGTGGTCTTTTTCAGTATCCGTTCCAAAAATATGCCGGAAATTGAATTGACCTTCATCCGGATTTAAGTGGTTTTGTTCAACGAATTCTTGGATGCCGTCAGACCACATAAAGTTGTCCGGATCATTAAAATCAATTTCTTCAATTGCGATTTGGTTAGCCGCAACGGCATAGCAGTCGTCGGGGATGCGAATGGCAACCCAGTGATGCCCGGTTGCAATTTCCATATACCAGATTTCATCGCGGTCGTTAAACTGAACCCCGTTTCCTTCAGCTGCCCCATATTTGGCAATTAAGTTGCCTAAATATTGAACGCCTTCACGAGCGGAGTTGATGAATGGCAGGACAAGCGTTGTCATTGAGTCTTCAGCCAAACCGTCCTTGTTATATGGATCGCATGCTAAGACACGTTCATTAGCATAAACACTTTCGGTTGCTGATTCACCAACGCCTTTTTCATTGAAGCCGTCTTCTTCATTGATTCCATCTTCCATCGTGACGTTTGGAGTTGAAGAGTACCGGTAACCGGATTCAGGTAACGGCACTTCAAGCTTGTTATAAGTTGATTTGTAAACTTCTTTGCGGCCGCTGACTGCAGGTTGAATCAAAAAACGCTTAGGATAGATAGCAACGAGCCGATCTTCATTACGGGCAATAAACGTTGAGCCGTTTAATGATGCTTTTTTCCCAACCATGACAGATGTGCAGGCTGATTTTTCGATTCGATCGATCATAAAAGGTTCCTCCTTTGATATTTAACTTGATTGTAGCACAGATGTGATTGATTAAAACGGGAATATTTTTTATAACTTTTTATAACTTTAAATTGTGTTTTATAACTTTTTATAACTTTTGCCAATTAAAGAAACTGTTATGAAATGATCAACATTAATTGATTAACCTTGACCGTGCCTGTATTATGGAATTAGGAACTTAAAGAAAAGGAGGATCTGAATGGAAACTGAAAATGTAAGTACGGCCCGATTTTTCTGGGTAACGGTTTTAAACGTTTTGATTACCGTTGTTGAAATTTTAGGTGGGCTTCTTTCAGGCAGTTTAGCTTTGCTTTCTGATGCGTTTCATAATTTAAGCGATTCAGCTTCGATCGTAATTAGTTATATTGCGCAACGAATTGCGACTAAACCTGAAACACCTCAGCGAACGTTTGGTTACCGCCGGGCTGAAATTCTATCAGCGCTCTTAAATGCAGGGTTATTGATCGTAATTGCCCTTTTTATCGTAATCGAAGCGGTCAAACGGTTTATGCATCCGGATCACGTTAACGGTGATATTATGACGGTCGTTGCGGTTGTCGGCTTATTGGCCAACTTTATATCAGCGGGCTTATTGCATGCGGGAAGCCGCCACAGTTTAAACATTAAAGCAACCTATCTTCATATTTTGGCGGATGGGCTGTCATCAATTGGAGTTGTAATCACCGGGATTATTTTGATTTTCTGGCATATTAAATGGCTTGATCCAGTTGTGTCAGTTCTGGTTGCCCTTTACATTGCCTATGAAGCCCTGCCAATCATTCAAAAGACGATCAACATTTTGATGCAGGCTGCCCCAGATATCGATTATGATGCAATCAAAAGGGACATTATAAGTATTCCGCAAGTGAACTCGGTCCATCATGTGCATGCATGGCTCGTTGACGAACATCATACAATGTTTTCAGCGCACATTAACTGTGAAGACATTAAGTTAAGCGAAGTTGAACCAATTTATCGTCAAATTAGCAAATTGCTTCAAGACAAATACCATATCTCGCACGTTACGATTCAAGCGGAATGCCAGCGCGGAATCAATGAAAAAATGTTTGATATTGATCGTGACTAAAAAAGTATCCCAATCAATTCGTTGGGATACTTTTTTATTAGTTTTGAAAGCTATTTATAATTTGGCAGAAACGATCTGGATGGCTTAATGTAAGTTCCCCATGATGGTAATTTTTTAAAGGAATAATTCTAGAATTTATAAATTCTTCAGAGAGAAAGTTACTTGATTTAAAGATTAACTTTTCCTCCTTAGTTCCATATGCAATAATAACTTTTCCTTTAAAATTAATCGGAATAAGGTTTTGAATATTAAATGCTGTATTTGCCGACAACATATTAACTAAGGTTTGCTCTGACATTGCCTTTACTTCTTGATTGTAAAAGCGATCCATTTTTGGTGGCAAATGTAACGTCATTGCCTGTAATTTATTAAACCAATTAAAACGCGTTAACGGATAACTTAACTTGGTAAACGGTTTGATCAACTTCGAAATGGATTGAGGGAAAACAGCACAACTTTCTAGCAATAAATCATCACAGATTGCAGGATATTTTGCTGCTAACGCTAAAGCGATTTGCGAGCCAAGACTTAATCCGGCTAATATTTTTATTTTTCCCTTAAATTCCATAGCTATTAGCTCATGAAGTTGATATATCGCATTATCGATTGTTTTAAAGTTAGATAATACATCCGGAATGATCACATAAAAATTTTTTGTAATTAACGGGATTATTTGATTATAAGCCCAGGCTCCTAATCCAGCTCCTGGTAACAAACATAAGACTGGTTTTTCAGAATTACCATAACTTTTATACGTTAACATTTAAAAGACGGTCCTTTCCTAATCTTCCAAATTCCATTCCGCTAAAAATTCATTTACAAAGTTCCGCATTACTTGGGTTCGTTTGTGAGCCATCGCTTTCCCGCTTGGTGTATTCATCAAGTCTTCAAGGGTGAAAAGCTTTTCATAAAAATGATTGATCGTTGTTTCCTGCTTTGTCCGGTATTGGTCATGTGAAGTAAGTTTGGTAACAGGGATCCGCGGATCGTAAATTGGGTTATCATGCTTCCCGCCGTATGCAAATGCCCGGGCAATGCCGATTGCTCCCAGTGCTTCGATTCGGTCGGCATCTTGGACATACTGTCCTTCAAGCGATAATTGATGATGATGTTCAATGTTTTTTGAAAATGACATGTTTTGGATCGTGTCAAAAATATTATTTTGGTCTTCACTAGATAATGCTTGAATCGTTGTCAGGTGATGGATTTCTTCTAAGCGGTGTTCAACGTTATTCGTAATCTTTTCATCGATCGTGTCATGCAAATATGATGCAATTTGAATGATAAAAATTGCATGAGCATCCCCTTCAGGATGATCAGCAATATACAGTTGCACACCGATCCGAGCGACCCGATCCACGTGAAAATAATCGTGACCGGTAATATCGCCGTCTAAACAATTTTTCGCAAAGGTTTTAATTTCAGTTAAATCGTAACTCATGGTCAACCTCCCCTTATCTTTATTCCTATTAAAACAAAAAACAAAGGAACTTTAAAGCTCCTTTGTTTGATTTAGTAAATTCGTTGATTAATAATTTGCCGATAAATCCGGGTTGTTAAGAGATAGATCAACAAATAAAAGGCAATCATTGAGACGATCACGCTGCTGCTTACAGCAAGAACCATTTTGAAATTGTAAATTGAAAAAAGCTTTAAAATACTGCGGATTGCTGGAAATGCAAAGCAGGCATTTATGATTGCTCCTAAAATCGGGAATTCAAAAACCATCAAAATTTGGCTATGAATGGTTTGACTTGTTTCCCTTTGACTTAATCCGATTTGTTGCATTGTTTGAAAATTTTGACGATCTTCAAGCCCTTCAGCGATTTGTTTGTAGTAAATCATCATGGTTGTAATGATTAGAAGAATAATACTGATAATTACTCCTAAGAACAAGAAACTACCAAAAATTGGCGTAAGTTGAGTTTCCGTTAAATACTTTGAAGTATATTCAGTATTTGATAGCCCAAGTTTAGTTTGAAGAATCGAAGCAAAGCGTAAATTCTCACGAGTTGTTCCCTTTGTATTGAGGAATGTTAAGTAGATTAGGGGCTCGTTCGTTAATTTTTGAAAACCATCGATGTCTTTAACAATTACAAATGCTGGTTGCACGATACTATGGTCATAATTTGCAAACAAGTTAAATGTTTTAATTGACCGTAAGTTTAAACGTTGACCACCAATATTTAAAGCTGTCGGTTTAGCTTTTAAATCCGGACAATAGAATAACGCCTCATTTTTATTCAATTTGATATTGGTATGTTGTGCTTTGTTATAATCCGCAAGTGAAACAAACGTTAACTGATATTTTGCAGACTGAATATTCCCTTGTTCAAATTGATCTCCCTTTAAGTTCCCCCAAAGTGGAGTTGTCATTCTAGCCTGATGTGCAATCTGAGCTTGAACGTGATAAGTCTTCGAACATTCTGCAATTGTTTCCCGTTGACCTGCTGTTAATGGACGATTGGTTGTAAGTGTAATGTCGCTTGGACACCACAATTTAACGATTCTTTCTTTCCCGACTTCCATACTGACGCTACCGATTAAAACAACGATGATTGCAGAACATAATAAACAAATTGAAGCTAAACTTATGCCATTTGATTTCATTCGATGAAGCATTCCTGAAACTGAAATTAAGTGGCGTGATTGATAGTAAAAATGTTTATTTTTTTGAAGCAATTTAAGCAATAAAATGCTAAAAGAGCTAAATACCAGATAGGTTCCGATAACAACCATGAAAATTGCCATCATAAATTTAACGATTGCCATCATGGTCGGTTGCGTTGTGACTGCTAAGTAATAGCCGATGCTTAAAACAATAATTCCTAAAATCCCAGAAAATACGGGAGCTTTAATTGCCTTTTCTTGGTTTGAAGCGGCTTTCCAAAGATCAAGCGGATTGATCTTTTTGAGATGAGAAAACCGAATTAACAGGAGTAATAGAAAGATTGCTAAAAACATTAAAAGCGTAATTTGGATTGCACTCGTTACTGAAGAATATTTAAATTCCTTAATGTTCAGCATCCGCTGTAATGTCATAAACGAAAAACGGTTAAAATTGATTCCAAGAATTAATCCGATGACGGCGGAGATTAAGTAATTAGCAATCAATCGAATTGTGATGACGACTTTCAAGTTTTGGTTTGTAAATCCTAAAATGTTGTACAACCCTAATTCACGTGTTTCAGATTTTGACAAAATATGATCAACATAAATCATAAAGATAACGGATATTGAAATTAATAAGCAAAGTGTTAATTTGATTAATCCTTGTAGCTGACTGCCAAACATTGAATTTTTGATACTTTGATTTTGTAAAATCGAAAATAAAATGTAGTTGGATGCGAACAGAATGGATGTTGCGATAATGTATGGAAAGTAATATTTCTTATTTTTCCAAATTCCATCCGTTGCGAGTTTAATGTAAGTCATTGTGATCCCCTTCTTGAATTGCTAATGCTGCTTGTGATATTTGACTTAAAAATTGGTTTTCAGAATTTTGACCGCGATTTAATTCATGAAATACAATTCCGTCTTTGATGAAAATTACCTTTTTGGAATAGCTTGCAGCTAATGCGCTATGCGTTACCATCATAATTGTTTGACCATTTTGATTGATCGTTTGAAAAAGTCGGAGAAGCCGTTCTGAATTACTTGAGTCTAAAGCCCCGGTCGGTTCGTCTGCCAAAATTAATTCTGGATTGGTAATCAATGCCCGGGCAATTGCAATTCGTTGTTTTTGTCCACCAGAGATTTCGTAAGGATACCGTTCTAATAACTTATTAATTCCGAGCTGTTGCGCAATTGGAGTAATCCGTTTCTCCATTTCTGGGTACTTAACCTTAGATAAAACAAGGGGCAAGAAAATATTATCCTTATTGGTTAAAGTATCTAGTAAATTAAACTGCTGAAAGATAAATCCAAGATGCTCCCGCCGAAACTGGGCTCGTTTCTTTTCTTTAAGCGTCATTAAGTCTGTTCCATTCAAGACGATTTGTCCGCTTGTCGCTTGTTCCAAAGTAGCAATAATATTTAAAAGGGTTGATTTTCCCGCTCCCGATTCGCCCATAATAGCAATAAAATCTCCCGTTTCAACATTTAAACTAATGTCTTTTAATGCTTCAACCTGATTAGGACGATTTTCATTAAAAATTTTCTGAAGATGATTGATTTCTAATAGATTCATTTTAAAACCCCATTTCTACCTTGATTTCATTAATTATTATAAAAAGGTTCTTGCTAGCTTTGTACTTACAGTTTTAGCAAGAACCTTACAATTTGTTATTTTTGAATTAGTTTGGAAACGAGCGATAAATTAACCGTCGTTCCATGATTTTCAACTGATTGAACATTAATTCCGATATTAAGCTTTTGGCAAATTTGATTAACGATGTACAATCCTAAACCACTAGCATTTTCATTTTGGCGGGTATTTTTCCCAATGTATCCAGCTTTAAAGATTTCCGGCAGATCGGCAGCTTGAATTCCAATACCATTATCGATGATTTTTAAAACATTACCTTGAAGTTCGATTTTAATCTGTCCATTATCATTTGAATATTTAATCGCATTCAGTAACAGTTGCTCAAGCACTATTTTTAGCCATTTTTCATCGGTAAGGTAAGTTACGCTTGGAAGATTATTTTGAACCGTCAAATTTTTATCAATTGCCATTTCCATCAAGTTCTTTAAACAATGGTTGCATTCATCTTTCAAATTGACCTCTTTAAAATGAATATCACTATTGAAACTTTTGATCCGTTCATATGTTAGAAGCAAGTCCAATTGACTTTGAATAATTCTAACCTGTTTTTGCAATTTATTGTTTGAATTTTGATGATTATCATCAAGCATCAGTTTCATGCGCGTCAATGGAGTTTTGATTTCGTGGGACCATAAACGAATATAGTCTTCACGTTCCTTTTGATTAAGCAATTCTCGATTTCGTTCATCATTTATTTTTTGCTTTAAGCTTTGGAGTTCTTTTAAATAAAGTTGATCATACATGAAAACATCTGATTGCCGGTAATCATGGTGTTGTAATTTTTTTCTAACATAAAAATATCTGTATTCAGCAATGAGAACAATTGCTACTCCAAAAGGCCATGTAAATTGAATGAACGCCAAAATCAAAGCTAACTTTAGATTGTAAAGATAAACAAAGAAAGCAAAGACTAAAATAAGGACTAAGTACGTGATTATATATGGAATACTGACTTTGACAGCTTCTATTAATTTATCCATTGATATCCCTTTCCGCGAATAGTCATAATGTGTTTTCGGTCATCAAGTTGTGATAATTTTTGGCGTAACCGACTAATGTTGACTTCAAGAATATTTTCGTTGATAAATTGATCATTTTCCCATAAAAACTTTATAAATTTCTTCTTGGAAACAATTTCATATGGGCTTTTAAAAAGAATTTTCAGGATAATCGCTTCGGTTGGGGTTAGTCGAACAGAAACGTCTTTATATTTTACGGTATTCGTTAATGAATTCAGCCGAAAATCACCTGCTTCGACCATTGTTGATGATGGAATGGCCTTTTCTTTAAGCAATAATTGAATCTTAGCAATCAAATAATCCATTGCAAATGGCTTTTCGATAAAGTCACTTGCACCGGCGGCCAGTGCGCGAACACCATCATTATTAATGCTTTGTGCTGTTATAAAGATAATTGGTGCATTGGTGATTTGGCGAATTTGCTCAGTCCAATAGAAGCCGTCAAAAGATGGTAAAGAAATATCCACTGTAATCAAATCAGGTTGAGCCTTGGATACTTCTGCCTGAATATTTTGCCAATCATTTACGGTTTCAGTTTGATAATTCCATTTATTTAATGTTTGCATGACTTCTTCCGCAATTTCCTTATCATCTTCAATTACAAAAATTTTAGCCATTTTTGCTCCCCATTCTTGAATTAATTAACCTTATTCTATCAGATTTAACAATTCTTGCAGCACAAAAAAGCCCCCGCCGCTTTTCAGCAACGGGGACCTAATTTAATTAAAGGCGAATTTGTTTCCCTTCTTGGTTAAGTTTATACAATGTAAGTTCCTTTGCAGGAATTTCTTGCACCTGTTTCATTAAGGTATCCATCTTTTCTTTATCGATTTGTTTATCTTTGTCAGAGTAATTCTTTTGAATGTTTACTAATTCATCATAGTAATTTGATTCCTTCGCGTAATCCCAGAAGACATCGCCGTATAACACATCTTCATAGTGCCATGGTTTAAGGTAAAGGTTATAGTGAATGATTTGCGGATCAGTTTCCTTTTTTGCCGGCATGGCATTCCAGTTTTGAGAAATTTTTAATACGTGGTTATTTGCAATTGCGTTCAAGTAATCTTGATCGGGCGCAACCGTCTTTGGATGGTAAGTGTTCAGGATGTCTAAGAATCGCTTAGTAAACTTCAAATCACGGAATTGTTTTAAGTTCATCAATAACACGCCGGAGTTGATATATGTTTCAACAGGAACACCCGAACACTTTTCAGCGTAGTTAACTAAAACCGGGTCACTTTCAACGAAGGTATCCGAACATCCAGCAACTAAATTATCCTTTAAATCAATTTGATAAAGTTTTGAAATGTCACCTGGAACAACTGTATCAGCATCCAAGTAGATTCCCTTATCATATTGCGGGAACATATCGGCGATAAATAACCGATAGTAAATCGTCAACGTGAAGTAATCGCACCGAAGGGAATTATTATCGTTGCCGAAACGTTCCTTGAAGTTTTTATCGATTGGTTCAAATGAAATTGAAAAGTTTTCGTTTTCGAGTGCTTTGATTTTTGCTTGATTTTCATCTGAAAGGGTTTGGTAAAGAACGACGATTTGATAGTGGTAGTCTTTACTTGCATTTTTGATCATTGACCCCAAACTAACTGATAATAATGGCGCATAGTAATCATCGATTCCATAAAAAATGGGAATAATGTTATTCATAATAGTCAATCTCTCCTTATAATAAATCGAAACACCTATATGATATAACAAAATAGCGACCATCGCAAAAATGACCGCTAAAAATCCGAATTTTTTAATTGGAAATTATCTTTAAAATTTGACTTTTGTTTAAATTTACCGAATTTTCCGGGTACTTGATCTTACCCAAATTAAATTTCCGCCAACCAGGCACGCTGTTGACAAGAATACGCCGCCATAACCGAAAATTCCGGAAATCGTTGATCCAATCAGCGGACCAAAAATGTTTCCGAGGAATTGGGCTGATTGGTTATAACTGAAGATGCGCCCAGAATATTCATTTGGTGAATACTTCGCAAGTAAGGATTGAACTTGCGGCAATAACGCGGCATCTGAAATTCCGACGAAGAACCGCAAAACAGCTAATTGCCAAACATTGGTAACAAAGGCTTGCGGAATGTAAACGAGGATTGCAAAAATCAATCCACCAATTAAAATTTTCTGTGTTCCGATTCGATCGCCCCATTCGCCAAAGATCGGGGCAATGATGATCGTGGCGATTCCTGGTAAAGCCGCAATCAATCCGCTCATTAAGTCAACCTGCCCTTTTCCATGCAGCAGTTGTTGAACGTAAAGACTAATGACTGGTGCAATCGAGTTATTCCCCGCCTGAACAATCAGCGTGGTAATCAGCATCCCCAAAACGACTTGCGGATATTCAAGTTGTCGGAAAAGTTTGCGGGCTGAAAGTGTCTGACTTTTAGGAACTGGCGTGAAATTATGTTCTTTAACAAAGAAAATCGTTAACGCAAAAACAATCAAATACGCTAATCCAGTAAGGAAAAACGTTAACCGGTAACCGCAAAGACTCGCAATTACCCCGCCGAATAGCGGTCCAACCAGCATTCCGCCGGTTGTTCCCGTTGATAAAGTACTTAACGCTTTTCCGCTATGTTTTGTTGGAACTTCGGATGCAATCAGCGCTGATGTATTTGCGACATATCCGGCAAAGAATCCTTGAAGCAAGCGGAATAGTGCCAGCTGATAAGCATGTTGAACAAATGCCATGCATAAAACCATCGCCCCATCACCAATTGTTGAGATCAACATGACTTTCTTGCGTCCGTGACGGTCAGCAATCTTTCCCCAAATTGGCGCCATCCATGATGAAACTAAATATGTCGCTGAAAATGCCAATCCACTCCACATATTAAGCTGGAACCTGTCAAAATGACCAAGCGTTTTAATGTACAGCGACATAAATGGCATGCTTAATTGGAACCCCATTCCCATAATAAAATCGCATACCCATAAGATATATAAATTCTTCTTCCATCCCGGCATTTTTGTCCGCATAAAACTCGCTTCTCTCGAATGATAATGGTTTTATTATATCTCAATTTTTTTAGCGAATTCAATATGGAATGTAAAATATCATAGTTCATATTTTAGGATTTCTGATCTTGTATAATTGAAGTGTTAGGAGAAAATTTAACATGAAAACACACAATAAAGCGTTTTTGAAAAATTCTTTTATATTTGATGTAAATAAAAAAGAACATACAATTCAGGGAGTAAAAATTCCAGATGACCTTTTCTTTGCAGTCTACTTTTCTGTTAGAGTTAATGTAATGGAAGGATGGCAGCCAACTGCTCATGATATTGAAAAACTGGTTGCTCGAGTGCAACAACCAGATTTAGCTTTAGATGAAGAAATTAATAATCTATGGTCAAAATAACGCAATGCATCAAGAAACAATTATTAACACTGAAAGAGATCCTCACAGTATCGTGAAGTTCTCTTTTTTATCAAAT
This sequence comes from Ligilactobacillus sp. 110_WCHN, assembly GCF_030518115.1. Taxonomy (NCBI): domain Bacteria; kingdom Bacillati; phylum Bacillota; class Bacilli; order Lactobacillales; family Lactobacillaceae; genus Ligilactobacillus; species Ligilactobacillus sp. 110_WCHN. The sequence continues at coordinate 119,929 of NZ_JAULLI010000001.1, read as the reverse complement.
TTAATATGTCAAAGAATATTTTGCTCATTATTTTATAATCATATTTTAATTTTTATAAATAATATTTTCTAATCTTTAAACCTAAAAAGCATCAGGATTATTCCCGATGCCCTAACTTTGCGTTTAACTTGCCTGATGTAGAAATTCAATGGACGAAATCCTACTTTACGGAATGTCTAATGTTGTATATTTAATTAAAGGTAATTTTGAAAAATTAATGTTTAAGCAAGTTAAACAGAGAATGAGTAATAAAATACTCTAGAAATATTATCGCATATTTTTCATCAAAAGTTAATCATATTTTAATGATTATTCGATATTAATCAAAATTTGAGTTGCAATTTTGATTGCCTTTAAATAAGAACTCTTCCCCCAGCGGCGTTCATAATATTTTTTTGGATCTGCCAATGTATCAGCTGTAAATAAAAGTTGAGCGAATTTGACATTTCGAAATTGTGAGCAGGCTGCTAAGGCAGCGCATTCCATTTCAACCGTTGTCGCTCCTAACTGGCGCGCCTGCTTAATTTTTGATTGCGTTTCCCGAAAAAAGCCGTCGGTTGACCATGTCGTAACCTCTTTGTATTCAAGTTTTAAAAGATTAAGTTCATGTTTAATTTGATCAAGATAATTTGAACTGAAATCAATTAATTTGCCGGGTTTCAAATAATGAAAGGAAGTCCCTTCATCGCGAATCGCTTTGTTAGGAAGAAGTAATTTATTTTCAGCAATATCAGCAAGCACTCCGGCATTTCCAATCGCTAACACTTTTCGAACGCCGTAAGCAATTAACCAATCTAAAAGCTGGGTTGCCGCCGGCGCTCCCAAGGGTGCTTGGCAAAGCGTTAATTTTTGATGATTGATCACGATTTCGTAGATAAACGGATTAAAGGAAACAGAATCAAAATACCCGATTATCTGATGGTCAACTTTTTCGAGAAATTGTTCAATTATTTCTAATGGAACGAACGCATAAATCAGTTTGGAATGAAAATGAAACGGTAATTTCTCGTGATTAGGCTCAATCACTGCCTGCGGGTGATCGTCAAAGTTTAAAAATATCTGTTCCATAAATTGTCTTCCTTTCTGTAGGTCTTAAAATCCCTCTCAAGTGTTCAGGGGGAATACTTGAGAGGGATGGAGATGGTTTACGTTTTAACTTAGTTGGTTAAACCTACATTTTCCCAAACCGTGTAACTCTTTTCATTATCGAGCGTAAAGTTCTTAACCTTGTTTGATACTGGAACGGTTTGATAATCGTAACTAAGCGGAACGACATAAGCTTCCTTGTTCATGTATGCTTGCCACTTATAGAATTGTTGCTTCCGGTAACTATCATTTAAGGCTTGTGGTGAATTAATTGCATTTAACAAATCTGTGTTTTCTTGAGTTACAAAATGGCCATAATTGTATGGAGCACTTGCAGCATATAATCCAGATGGATCTGGGTCGGTTCCAGTTGCCCAGCCACCAAGCCACATATCATATCCGCTTGCGTCGTTTAACAATTTGTCATTGAACGTGTTAAATTCTTGAAGCCGGCCATTATATAACTTGACCCGAATACCAATCTTTTTCCATTGTTGGATGTAATCTTGGACGACTGCTTCGGTATTGGAATCTCCTTGATGAGCCATCAAAGTTAAGGTTAACTTCTTACCATTTGGTTGTGTTCGATAACCGTCTTTCCCCTTCTTAAAACCAGCTTGATCAAGCAATTCGTTTGCTTTCTTCAAATTGTAAGGGAAGCCTTTTAATGAATTATCATGGTATTCCTTATACGAATCTGGAAGGACGGTATTTGCTCGGTATGTTACTCCATTTCCAAGTTTCTTATCAACTTGATCAATATTCATTGCATATGCAAGGGCTAACCGAAGTGACCGGTTTTGAGTAATCGCATTCGAATCCATTACACTGTTTCCGTTTGCGTCAGCATGACCGACCTTAAATCCTAAATAAGTAAAGGCATTTTCCTTTTTACCAACTGTTGTATAACCACTTAAATTTTTGGTTTGGCCGTAAACAGAAGCTGGTTCTTCAAGTAAAATATCATATTTCTTGGCTTTCAAAGCTGCCGCCGCTTGAGATGGAGACACGGTTTGCAAGTCGATCTTATTCAAGTTTGGCTTCTTTCCCCAGTAATATGGATTTGGAACCCATTCGATTGATTCCCCTTGAACGATCTTTTTGATCTTGAATGGGCCATAGAAAAGCGGCTTTGTCCGTACCCGATCACTTGATGCTAACTTGCTGATTGGGATGTCCTTTAAATAGTGATACGGTTGGGCATCAGGGACAATGTAACTGTTTCCAGCAGTTTTCATTGAAGGTCTCATTTCCTTAAAATGAATGATCAATGTCCGATCATTTGGCGTTTCAAGGCCTGAAATTGACGATGCCTTTCCTTCATGGTAAGCTTTTAACCCAATAATATCGTCCATGTCATCCGTATAGTTTGTTGAATTACTGTCTTTGTTGGCAATGATCTCATATGTAAATTCAACATCCCGCGAAGTTACAGGCTGACCATCTGACCACTTTGCTTTGGGATTGATCGTGATCGTTGCGGTTTTAGCGTTATTATCAAATTTGATGTTAGCCACCCCGCCATCAATGAATTTATTATTTTCGTCAGTTTTAATGAGAGCTTGTTCCCCGAATTGTGCCGCATCCGTTGTTGGCTGATCTGAACATAATTCAGATACAAAAACTCCTTTAAATGGATTAGCATCAACTAAACCAACTTTAAGCGTGCCACCCTTTTTTAATTTGCCCTTACTACTATATGAAACCGGAAAACTTACCTTCCCTGATGAAGCGTCATTTTGTTTTTGATTCCCGCATCCAGCAAGGAGTCCGCCTGCCATTAATAAAGTTGCAATTCCTGCAAATATTCTTCCTTTTTTCATTAAAATTCCTCCTAACCTAATCTCTGCCGTGCATCAAATGCCCGCCGAACAACATTGCCGATGTAACTAATGCCCACACATAAAACCAAAATCAGTAATGCTGCTGGCAGCCATACCCAAGGTTTGGTAGTTAAAATACTTGGATCTTGAGCAAATCCAACTAAGGTTCCTAAACTTGGAGTGTTGCTTGGCAATCCAAATCCTAAGAATGTTAATCCAACTTCGATTCCGATATTAGCGGTTAAGTTTAAAATTGCGTCAACAATAATGATTGAACTTAAGTTGGGTAACAGTTCTCTGAAAATAATTACCAAGTTGCTGGTTCCGGAGATTTTTGATGCACTAATATAATCCTTTTGTGATTCTGATAATGCTTTTGACCGAACAAGACGGGCTGTTCCAACCCAATAAAATGCTGACATAACTAAAACGAACGTTACCATTGAGTAGTGAGGGATGATTGAAACGATAACGATGATCAGCATTAAAACTGGCAAACTCATCATAAAATCTAAGAAACGCATCATAATATTATCGACTCGTCCGCCAAAATATCCCGCGGTAACCCCAAAGGTGATTCCAATCAATTCAATTAAGAGGGTAATTGAAAAACCAATTGTCAATGAGTTACGTGCCCCTAAGATCAGCATGTCAAAGACATTTCGGCCGCTTTGATCAGCACCGAGCAGCATTCCGTCAGTTCCTGGAGTGGAATACTGTTCTAAAATATTGACGTGCATCACTTTAGAAGTGTTGAGAAAAAATGCCCCAATATAAATTCCGCAAATTAAGAGGACGATAAAGATCAAGCAAAATAAAGCTAATTTATCCTTCTTAAATTCACGCCAAATCATTTGCCAAGTTGAAGAGCCTTTCTCTTTTTGAAATTTATTAGTTTTTAATTCTTCTTGTTCTTCAACATCAACTGCATTTTCCATAATTGACCTCCTTTCTATTCAATCCGGATCCGCGGATCGACGATGCTTAAAATAATATCTGAAAGCAATGATCCGAGTAAGTTCAAAATTCCAAACAGCAATACCAATGCGGTAATGACTGAATAGTCTCGACTTGTGATTGAATTTACGAAGAGCAATCCCATTCCCGGATATGAGAAAATTGTTTCAACGAAAATCGACCCACCGAGCAAACCAGTAATTGAATATCCCATAAAGGCAGCAACTGGAAGCAATGAGTTTCGGAAAATATGCTTATTAAAGATGGCTTTTTCAGAAACCCCTTTGGCCCGTGCGGTTCTGACATAATCCATATTGGTATTATCGATGATTTCACTTCGGAGATATTGAACCGTGGTTGTTGTTGATATCAGCGCCATCAGCGTTGCTGGTAAAATCATATGATCTAACCTGCTCATCACATATTGGAATCCATTTGATACGTTTACACTAACTGAACCTGACGTTGGGAAAAGATGCATCTTGTATCCAAAAAGATAAACCCCAAGCAGATAGAAAACAAATGCGGGAATTGCATATGTAATAAAGTTATAAAGTTGAATCGATTTATCAATTTTGGTATTTTCATACCGTCCAGCCCAAATCCCAAGTGGAATTGCAATGGCATAACTAATGATTACCGATAATAAGGATAACCATAAAGTATTCATTGCCCGTTCGCCGATCAGACTCGCAACCGGGGTCTTGAATTGGTAACTCATTCCAAGATTTCCATGGAAGATGCGGACGATCCAGTGCCAATATTGAACGTACCATGGATCATATAATCCTGCCTTAGCCATCAAATGATGCAACTGAGCCTGGGATGTTTGCGGAGTAATCGTTCCGGTAAACGGATCGCCTGGCATATGTTGTGCAAGCAGGAAAACCAATAAACTTAAAATAATAATTTCAGGAATCATAATTAAGATTCGTTTTAAAATTGTCTTCCACATAGTCTCACCTCCTTAACAGTTCATCAGGAAGAGCAACAAAATGAGTATCTGAAATCTTTTTTAGTGGGAAGACTTTTCCGTTTGAGTCGTAGTATTTTCCCTTTGACTCTTCGAATTCGCGTTCAATTTGATGTCGTCGCTTGCGATAAAATTCTTTTTGATCGACATTCGTTTGCGGAATGGCTGCAAGTAGCCGTTTGGTGTATATATGCATTGGATTTTGGTAAATATCTTGCCGGGTACCAATTTCAACGAACCGTCCGCGGTGCATGATTGCTAGATGATCGCACATATGGTAAACGACCCCTAAGTCATGTGAGATAAACATGAATGCGATTTGATATTCGCGCTGGATTTTTTTCATGTAATTTAAGACTTGAGCTTGAACGGATAAATCTAACGCTGAAACTGGTTCGTCAGCAATAACCAGTTTCGGATGCGTAGCTACTGCCCGTGCAACGCCGATTCGTTGACGCTGACCACCAGAAAATTGGTGCGGATATTTATCGATTGCGTCTTGATCCAGCCCCACCGTTTGGAGAAGTTTCAAAACCGCTTTTTTTAATTTATTGCCTTTCAAATGATCAAAGTTCTTTAACGGTTCACCGACAATATCAAGAATCTTTTTTTTCGGATTTAAACTTGAAAGCGAATCTTGGAAAATCATCTGGACGTCTTTGTTGTAGTTGATCTTTTTTCTGACCGATGGCCGTGTGATATCTTGGCCTTGATATTTGACGGCCCCGCTTGTGGCCTTTTCTAGTCCAACGATCGTCTTTCCGATTGTTGATTTTCCTGATCCCGATTCGCCAATCACACCGTAGCTTTCTCCAGGCTGAATGGTGAATGACACGCCATCAACTGCATACACGTAATCGGTAATTCGATTAAAGAATCCCGATCTAATTGGATAGTGAACGCAAAGATCATTGATTTGAATTAAATCACTCATATTTTTCCCCTCACTTTTCAAATTCAAAATCACGGTAACACGTGCACCGGACTAAGTGTCCTTCGCCTAAATCATGCATTTGCGGCTCAACTTCATGTTTTTCAGCCTTGATCCAAGGAATTCGTGGAGCGAACCGGCATCCTATATGGGGCATTTTTTTGATTGAAGGAACCATGCCTTGGATGACATACAATTCATCATTCGGAGTATCAGCTTGAGGCATTGATCTTAACAACGACCGTGTATATGGATGTTGCGGATTATTGAAAATTTGTTCAGCTGTCCCGACTTCAACGATCTGGCCCGCATACATTACAGCGACCCGGTCCGCGGTTTCAGCAACAACGCCCAAATCATGGGTAATCATGATTATCCCCGCGTGATTTTCATGTTGAATTTTCCGCAGCAAATCAAGGATTTGAGCTTGAATTGTTACATCTAAAGCGGTTGTCGGTTCATCTGCAATAATTAACTCCGGCTTGCAAGCAATTGCCATTGCGATCATGATTCGCTGCCGCATCCCACCTGATAGTTCGTGTGGAAATTGACGATATGTTCGCTGCGGATTAACAATTCCCACACCATCTAAAAGTTCCAGTACTTCTTTTTTCTTATCTTCTTCAGATAAATCGGTATGGATATCGAGACATTCTTTGACTTGATCGCCAACTCGTTGAAGCGGGTTTAATGCAGCTAATGGATCTTGAAAAATCATTCCGATTCGGCTCCCACGAATTCGATCCATCTCGTCATTGGTCATTCCAACGATTTCTTTATCTTCAAACCGGATACTTCCGATTATCTTGGTTGTGTTCATATTATGAAGCCCCATAATACTCGTAGCTAACGTACTTTTTCCGCATCCGGATTCACCAACGAGTGCCAAAACTTCATCCTTATAAACAGAAAGATGAATGTTTTCGATTGCGGGGTAATATCGCCCTTCAATCCTGAAACTAGTTGTAAGGTCATTAATATCTAAAATTGGTTGATTGCCACTCATATAACCACCCTTTTTATAAATGCACTATTTTAAATTAATAATAATCTAATTTTTGTATTATTATTTTCTCATTTAAAATTAATTTATTCTCATTATACATTAATAAATCTATTTGTAAACAAATTTCGTGAATTTATTTCATTTTATTGATAAAAATGTACTGGTTAATGATTAGTAATCTTTTTATTAATTTTAATGTTAGTTATATAGTGAACTTTTTAATAAACGCGAGTTGAAGTGATATGAATATAAAATTAGAATATTATAATAAAAGACGACAGACTATTAAAATCTGTCGCCTTTACTTTACGTATTAAAATTGAATTTACTTTTTAAAGTTTACCAACAAGATCCATTCCCGGTTTTAATGTCTTGTCGCCTGGTTTCCAATTGACCGGGCAAACCTGGTCGCCGTGTTCGCGAACGAATTGAGCGGCTTCAAGAGTCCGCAACATTTCATCTGCGCTCCGGCCGATTGACATATTATTGATCGTGTATGATTGAATTACGCCATCTGGATCAATGATGAAGACTCCACGGTATGCTTGACCTGATTCTTCATCAAGGACATCAAACGCGCGAGCCAATTTGCCAGCTGGATCAGCTAACATTGGATATTGGATCTTCGCAATTTCAGGAGATGCGTCTGTCCATGCTTTATGAACAAATTCAGTATCTTCTGAACATGAATAAATTTCAGCACCGGCATTCTTGAATTGGTCATACAACCCTTGAAGAGCTTCCAATTCAGTTGGGCAGATAAATGAAAAATCTGCTGGGTAGAATAAAAGAATGCTCCAGTGACCTAACATATCTTCTTTGGTGACGTCGATGGTTTCGCCATTTTGAAAGGCTTTAACTTTAAAGTCATCAATTTCTTTACCAATATAATTCATAAATCTCACCTCATACTTATTATATCTAGATGTTAATTTGAAAACAAATATTTTGTACAACATAATTTAATTTATTTATCATTAATTTTCTTATTTTCGGTTCCGGTACAAATGACTTAATTGTCCTTTAAATTCATTCCGGTATAGTTCAAGGTCGCGAATGTTCCGGACCGTGTAGTCAACACTTTCGCCGTGTTCGCTTTGATCGAGGCCCACGTCTTCGGCTTGTTTGCTAACCCGCATTGGAATGATTAAGGTAATCAATTTCGCACACCCCCCAAGTCATGATTGCGACAAAAACAATTGTAAATAAGGTTCCCCCAAGTTGGATTCCCAATAAGTGCCATCCACCGCCATAAAATAGTCCATTTTCATGAATATTAGAATTCACCTTCGCGGTTGCAAAAAATCCAACTAAAATTGAGCCGATGATTCCAGATACACCGTGGCAACCAAACGCATCAAGCGGATCATCATATTTTAAATGCGGTTTAATGAACGTAATGTAAATAAAGCTGACAAGTGAACATAAAATTCCAATCATGAATGCTTCAACATGGGTAACATACCTCGCTGCTGGAGTGATCCCAACAAGCCCGCATAAAGCACTGGTACAGATTCCAACCATATCAGGGTGATTGCCGTGAATGGTTTCCAAAACCATCCAGCTGACCATTGCGGATGCAGTCGCAATCGTGGTTGTCATGAATGCTTGAAGTGCGACGTGATTAATTTCCAGAGCTGAACCAGCATTAAAGCCGTACCAACCGATCCATAAGAAAGTCGTTCCAAGCAAAATCCAGTAAACCATGTTGAGCTAATAATCCAGCTGGCGACCATATGATATGAACCAGCGGATAGTAAACAACGAGGGTCCAGACGCATACGAGGGTGATCAAATAATTAAATTTCATTCGACCAACTGTTGCCCCAACAAACAGCGCTGGTGTTACTAAAGCAAACATCAACTGAAAAATAATATCGACGCCTAACGGAATATGGGTCGTTCCAAATGGTTTCATTAAATTAACGCCTGATAAAAAGAGATGATGGAAATTTCCGATAATTCCAAAATGACTCCTGCTGAAGCACAGCCCATATCCGCAGCTGATAAACAGTAAAATTCCAATTCCGCAAATCGAAAAAATTGAAATCATCGTATTGACGACGTTTTTGGCCGCCATAAAAGAATGCTAATCCCGGGGTCATTGAAAATACGAGAATGCTTGCGAATAAAACAAAGATGGCATTTGACATACTAATCATAAAATTACTCCTTCTTGATCTTGTAACATTAAAATTAACGGATATTCTTTTTTTGGCTAAAAATTAACAAAATAATTGATTAATATCCATATAATAAAATCTAATATTGATTTTTTGTATGGTTTTAGTTACGATATAGCTAATATATAAGGAGTATATTACGATGAATGAGATTGAATTTAGGAACTTTTATTTGAGACGTTGATTCAAGAATAAGCAATACTATCTTTAAATTTATCTTTTATAATATAATGACCTTGTTGAAAGTAATTTTGAGAATCATTTCACTTTTTTAGTGTAGAAAGGAATTTCATGAGAATTAATATTTTACAGCATACTCCCAATGAAAAGGCCGGTTCCATTTTAGAATGGGCTAAGTTGCACCATCATGATGTATATACCTATCATCCATATCAGTTCGGTAAATTGCCCACGGACAATGATACTGATATGTTAGTCATTTTAGGCGGCCCGATGAGTCCCAACGATGATTTACCATGGATTCGTCAGGAGTATAAGTTAGTATCATCATTATTAAGCAAAAACATCCCGATCTTAGGAGTTTGCTTTGGCGCCCAATTAATCGCTAAAATTTTAGGCGGTAAAATTGTAAAGGCACCGTTTAAGGAAGTTGGATGGGCTCCGGTATATTTGCAAAGCCACCTGATTCCTAACATTCCTGAAAAAGCAACCGTTTTACATTGGCATGAAGATATGTTTGAAATTCCTCCGAAAGCTCAATTGTTGTTTTCAAGTGATCACGTTAAAAATCAAGGATATATTTATCAAAATAATGTAATTGGATTACAATTTCACTTTGAGCCTTTAGATAATAATGTCAAAGAAATTGTTGTAAATGATTATCCGTACATTAGTGGTTCAGTGTTGAATCAAAGCAAAGAACAAATTATTAATAAAGCGGTTCCCAAAGAGAATAAGCAAATTATGTTTCAGTTATTAGACTATATTACAGCTCACTCGAATTAAATCTTGATAAAAAAGAGCCAATTGGCTCTTTTTTTATTATTCTGTTTAGCGTTTCTATTTAAAGTAATAACAATTAAGATTTAAATAATCAGCCTTTATGAAACCATTCTTCTCATAAAAAGAATTAGTTTTATCAGTGTTATCCGTTATTAACACTTTTTGGCGAACGCTTTGATAACGATCACACATCTTCCGCAGTAAGATAGATCCTAATCCTTGGTTTTGATAGTCAGGTCTTATCAGCAAATCTTGAATATAAAGAATTGTTTCCCCATCTCCAATCACACGGATTAAGCCAATCAATTCATTATTATTCCATATGGTTAATATTTCTAATGAATTTTCCAAATTTAAAATCCATAAAACTCTCCTAATTTTGTTGAAAATCTTTTTGTTCTTCTAGTGTTAAATACAGCATGAAACCATATTGATTATCCTTGGAGTGTATAATAACTATAAAGTATGTAAACATGCAAGACTGGGTGTGATTTTTTTGAAGAAATTCTTCATTTGTTTACCTTTAATAATATTATTAACTGCGTGTTCTCAAAATAAACAAGTAGTTACGCATCGACATTCAACATCGTCATCTGTTGAACATCGATTTACAATAAAACAGGATTCTCCGCAACAAAAAATGACAATGAATGAAATCGTAAATGATTATCAGAACCATAATTTGTCTATTGATATTCATTCTTTTAATGATGGATATTCTGTTCATTTAAAAAATCAATCTTTACTTCAAGATATTCGAGATAATGATAAGAATGGATTTTTAAAAAGTGTGATTATCCCTGTAACTCAAGAAATAAGCATGCAAACTCATTCAAAGATATATTTTAATGCCGACGATCCGAATATGGAATTAATTGTTACGGCAAACAACGGAAAATTGGAATATACTATCAATCTTTCTAATTAATAAAAAAACCTGCATCTTTCCAGACACAGGCTCCTTATTATTTAACCTTTAAAAGGTTTATGCTTCTTGCTTTAAATTCCGAATCTCGCGAACAAAGTCTTTCCGAATATGATATGAGAAGAACAAAGCAATTACATCAATGATAATAAACGCAATGATCGTAACGGTATATGTATGTAATAGTTCATGCGTTACGGATAATAACACTGGTCCAACCATTCCGGCAACGGCCCAGGCAGTCAACACGTAACCGTGGATTGCCCCGAGTTCCTTGGTTCCAAAGACGTCGCCGAGATATGCTGGAATAACGGAGAATCCTGCACCATAGCATGAAAGTAACAGGCAAAGAGCAATTGTAAAGATAAATGGTAATTTGAAAATCAGCATTAGAACTAACATTAAAATATCGACGATGAAAATCAGCGAGAATGTGTTTGGTCGACCGATGTAATCCGACAATGTTGCCCAGACAAGACGGCCGAAACCATTAAATAATCCGATAATTCCAACCATGACAGCGGCCTTCGCAACTGACATTCCGGTCATTGATTGTGCCATTGGCGAGGCAGCTGAAACAAGGCCGATTCCGCATGTAATGTTGATAAAGAACATTAACCATAATAGCCGGAATGAACGGGTTTTAACGGCTTCGTTAGCTGTAAATTGCTTACCATCAAGGAACGTTGATTTGATCGTTGTCTTGGCATTTTCAACCTTGGGAATTTCATCTTCATTTGGCCGTTTGATGAATTGAGCCGAAATGATCATTACAACGAAATATACTAATCCTAAAATGTAGAAGGTCTTAACGATGCCAACGGCTTTAATCAAAGCTTGGGCAATTGGACTGGTCAACAATGCGGCAAAGCCAAATCCCATGATTGCAAGTCCAGTTGCTAATCCGCGCCGATCAGGGAACCATTTGATAATCGTTGATACAGGTGTAACGTAACCAGCACCTAAACCAATTCCGCCGATCACTCCGTAACCTAAATAAAGTAAAATGAGTGAATGTAAATGAATTGCTAATCCGGTCAAGGCAATTCCTGAACCGAACAAAATACTAGAAACCGTTCCGGTAACGGTTGGTCCAAACTTTTCAACGGCCTTTCCCATAAAGGCAGCTGACATCCCTAGACAAAAGATTGCTAAACTAAATGCGAATGATACGGATGCTTCACTCCAATGGGTTTGCGCAATGATTGGTTTTGAGAAAACACTCCATGCATAAACTGATCCGATCATTAAATGAAACATAACTCCTGCAAATGCAACAACATTTCGATTCTTTTTCAATTTCTTCCCTCCAAAATTCGCGATGGACGTTAATTGTCTCTGATTTACCCTATTTCGTCAATTAAAAAGTTAAATGGCATTTCTTTGGTTACAACAACTCCTTCCTGTATGTTCAAAATAATAACATACTATATTTCTATATCCAATATAAATATACGTATTTTATCATAAAAACAAATCATAAAATAAATTATTACATCTATTATTTGATTATAAACGAACAATATTTGAAATAGGATGGTGTTCAGTGACGGGCCTGATATAAGAATTAACGTTTGGAATTTTGCATCAAAACGAGGGGTTAAAATTTAACATTTAGCAATTTTGCTGATTTACTTCAAAGTTATTAAAAACGTTTGATTAAATTACTAACAATTTAATTTTTGAGCAAAAAAGAAGACTGTGAACTCAATCACAGTCTCCTTAAATCGTATAAATTTAACCTTTAGTAATGACAATTAGTCATCGTTTTCAACGGCAATCTTGTTACCGTTTGTTGCGTTTAACTTAACGGTAACTTTCTTGGCGCTCTTGGTTGCCTTCTTTGATGAAGCCTTTGAGCTCTTCTTAGCCTTGGCATTCTTAACGCTTGAGCTCTTAGCTGATGAAGCTGATGACGAACTTGCAGCAGTTGCTGTGCCGTCAAATTCAACTTCATAAACTGGAGTTTCATTACCGTTAACCTTTGTCATTTCAAGTTTCCATGATGTTGGGTTGCCGGTTACGTTAGCGTACTTCTTAGCCAAGTTGATTGCGTCAACTGGGCTCTTCTTTACATCATTAACGTTCAATGCATTTGCATCTTTCTTATCGCTTGAAGACATCTTCTTTGTCTTGTTCTTGATGACTTCGTTTGTCTTTTCAGCGTTAACGACCATCTTTGCACTTTGAGTCTTCTTAGCGTTGAAACCTTCTAATTCATATACTGGTTCTTGCTTGTTATCGTTATGATTTTCAACAGAAACTTCCTTTAATGAAAAGTTCTTGTTCTTGTTTGTAAAGATTTGTTGTAATTGTTGTGCACTTTCAGTATATTGACCTGCATTAATTACTTGATCAGCATTAACACTTGCACCTACCATACTTAAGCCTGCAGTCATTGTTAATGCAGCGCCTAAAAGAACTAACTTATTATTTTTCTTCATTCGAATTACCTCCCATAACTTAACGAATAAAATTATAGAAGGATAATTAGGTTAATCAGTTACTAAGTCTTAGTTTTTTTATGAAAGATTTTTGATATTTAAGAAAAATATGTGAAAGTACCAAATTACTTGGTAGCTAGTCCATATCCCACACCGCGAATTGTTCGAATAAGCCGATTTGACCTGTCATCGTCATGAATCTTTTGCCGCAGTAGCCGGACATATACGTCAACGATATTTTGTTGTCCCTTAAAATCTTTACCCCAAATCTGATCTAAAAGCATTTCCCGTGAAAGAACATCACCTTGGTGTTCAAACAAAAGCAGTAACATTTGAAATTCGCGGTGAGTTAACCGAATACTTTCACCATTCCGATATACTTGACTAGTTTTTAAATTCAAAGTTAAATCCTGAATTCGATAAATACTGTCATTAACCGTTGTCTTAGTCTTATTCCGTCGAATCACAACTTGCGTCCGTGCTAATAGCTCTTCTGTTCCAAATGGTTTCGTTACGTAGTCATTAACGGCCGGATTGCCAACTACGGCGTCAACGTTCTCCTTGCTGACCATTGCAATTACCGGAACATTACTTTCATGTTGAATTTGTTCAATTACATCGGCAGCGTTAATTGCCGGATCATCCCAGTCAATGATCACTGCTTGAATGGTATTACGTTCACGTTGATAAATTGCAATTGCTTGTTCATGATCCCCAGTCCATAAAACCTCTAAATCAGTTGATACTGAAACTAATGAGTCGCTTAATCCTTTTTTGTTGGTGACAAGTAAAATTTCTTTCTTTGTCATTCAGCAACACCCTTTATTATATATTTTCACTTTATAACTAATGATACCAAAAGATATCAATGAAAAAAAAGACTAAAATAAGAATTATTTTTAAAATATTCTGAAGTTTATATTCGATTTTGATAAAGAAAACTTTTCAAAATCGCCGGTGAAATCAACTTTTTATTCTCTTTGTTTCAAATTTAAGGTAGAATTAACTTGATACTTTAAATTAAAGGAGCGAATTCAAATATGATGGAGGATGTTAATCAATCGAAGAAATCATATATTACCTGGCCAGTGTTGGCGTTAATGGATTTTGTAACCGTCATTGGTTTTGATGACTTGATTTATAACTTTCAAAATCAAGGATTAAGTGTAATTTCGAGTTGGGTAATTATGTTATTTGTTTATGTAATTCCCTACTCATTAATGGTCGGTCAGTTAGGATCGGCATTCAGTAAAGAAGGTGGCGGTTTAAGTTCATGGGTCCGCGGAACAAGTGGTGAATTCCTCGGTTACTTTACCGCGTGGACTTACTGGGCTGCGTCGATTCCATACGTTGTTGATACGGCAAATTCAGTTGTTGTTGGGCTTGGATGGTGTTTTAATGGCAATGATTCCCTTGAAAGTCATCTTTCAAACGCCAAATTTGCATTATTAAGTTTATTAGTCTTTGTAATTTTCATTTTTATTCAATCCCGTTTCAAAAATTCACTTGAAGTCTTAAGTACCATTGGTGGGGTTGCCATGTTTGGAATGACGGTTCTTTTTGTAATCATGACATTTGGGGCTTTGGCTGAAGGCCGTCACATTGCGACCCAACCGTTTAATCTGCATGCAATTCTTCCAACCTTTAACTTTAAATACTTCGCAACGATTGGAATGTTGATCTATGCAATGAACGGTGCGGAATTAGTTGCCCCGTTCGTCACCCGGATGAAGAAACCGAAATCAGATTTCCCGAAAGCCATGATCATGTTAGCGGTCATGACAGCCTTCTTAACGATTTTCGGTTCATTCTCACTGGGAGTTTTCTTCAATGCCCACCACTTGCCAAATGACCTTAAGATGAACGGTTCATACTATGCCTTCCAAGCCCTTGGACGGCAATTCCATGTTGGGAACTTCTTCATGTATTGCTTTGCATGGACGGAAGTCTTCTACATGTGTGCTTTATTAGCCGTTTTATTGGATGCGATGACGCGGATTTTGATTTCCGATACGGGTTCAAAATACATGCCGAAGTTTTTACGGAAAACAAATGCCAATGGTTTACCTGTTAACGGCTACATCTTAACCTGCGTTTTAAGTGCCTTCATTATCGGACTTGGAATCTTCC
This sequence comes from Ligilactobacillus sp. 110_WCHN, assembly GCF_030518115.1. Classification (NCBI taxonomy): domain Bacteria; kingdom Bacillati; phylum Bacillota; class Bacilli; order Lactobacillales; family Lactobacillaceae; genus Ligilactobacillus; species Ligilactobacillus sp. 110_WCHN. The sequence goes on along the minus strand of NZ_JAULLI010000001.1, from coordinate 104,508 downwards.
TTCCGGATATGAACGACATTTTCAACTGGTTACTGAACCTTAACGGGATTGTTTCCCCTGGGGTTACCTGCTGGATTTTCTTCGCATTTATTAAGATTCGTGAAAAGGAAGACCAATTCCCATCAGAATACGTCTTTATTAAAAATCGGAAATTTGCGTTAGCAGTCGGCTGGTGGATGCTGATCGTTACTGCGGTTGCGACGATCTTAGGAATTGCTCCGCAAGATGTCAGTCAATTCTCAGGAACATGGTGGTATGAATTAGCAATCAATATCATCGCAATCATTGTTTTGATTGGCTTAGGTGCGATCATGCCATACGTAACGCGGCGGGAACAACGCAGTTCGATTGGCGAAGCCTTTACGAAGCCGCAATGGATCGGAATGGTCAGTGTTCTGTTAATCGCGATGATCGGCAGCTTCTACCTTGGCGGCACCCACCTTGCAATGCGTTGGTGGTATATTGGCGGCCTGACCCTTGTTGGAATTATCCTGATTATTTTGATTGGGAAAAAGGAATACACTGCTGAAAAATAGTGCATGAAAATTCTTGGATATTAATAAATTATCTTTTACAATAAAGGTAGTAAAGGAGATTTTAACCATGAATTTAGATAGTGTATTCGTACTTAAAAGTGAAGAAAAAGGTTATGTTAGTTCAGTAAGTGGCGAAGAAGGCCACGAAAAAGTAACTTTCAGTGATTTTTGGATGGATGCAAAACCGTTTATGGATTTTGACGGTGATAAAGATGATAGTTGGTATCCAGTTCAATTAGCTAACCGCTTAGGATTGAAAATCGTTAAAATCACTGCGACTGAAGATGACTTTGAATAAAATTTCGTAAGTAGAAAGAGAATGAAAGCTGTGGCTGAACGTCACGGCTTTCTTTATGGAAAGAAGGAGAATTGGATTGCAAGTTAATAATCAGCGCCGATGGATCGTTTTTGGCGCGGTCGCTTCGATCTTTTGGGGATTGTCAGGAATTATTGCTAAGTTTTTGTTTGAAGTTCCGCAAATGACTCCGGTGTTCCTTACTCAGATTCGAATGATTTGTGCTGGAGGAATTATGGTATTGTTGGCTGCGCTTTGCGGTTGTCACCCTTTTGCCGTTTTTCACGATTGGCATGCGGTCCTGCAGCTTTTGATTTACGGCGTGATTGGAATGATTCCTGATCAATTGTTTTATTTTATTACGGTGAATTACGGCAACGCGTCGATTGCGACGATTCTTCAATTTATCGGACCGTTTTTTGTAATGCTTTACATGGCGTTGGTTCATCATCAACTTCCCCGCCGAATCGAAATCATCAGCGCGGTCGTTGCTTTTATTGGAGTTGCCACGGTTGCGACAAACGGGAAATTTACCCACCTTGCAATTACACCAGCAGTTTTGCTTTTTGGAATCTTATCTGCAGTTGGGGTAATGACAACGACGGTTAGCCCGCGGCAATTACTTCAAAAATATGACGCCCTCACGGTTACGGGTTGGGGAATCTTAATTGCGGGAATTGCGTTATCGATTATTCATCCAGTAGTTCCCAAAGTAAATTTAGCGCCAGTAAACTTTACTGAGATCATCGGCGTAATTTTAATCGGCACGATCATTCCGTTCTTGTTATTCTCGGTGGCGCTTAAACACGTCAACCCAACGATTATGAGTTTACTGGATGCCTTTGAACCAATTACGGCGACCTTTGGCTCAGTCATTTTAATGGGGTTAACGCTAAGCATTGCTGAAATCATTGGCTCGGTTTTGATTATTATTGCGGTGATTGGGTTAAATTATCAGCCGAAGAAATAAAATTTAAAGGCTATTGCCTAATGAATTAAGGACTAAGCTCTATTTTAAGAAAACTTAGTCCTTTTTTGTTATATTTTGCTTTGGTCATGGAGCTTTAATTGCCTTTTTAACATCTTTTATATGGCGAAATGAAACTTCGTATCTGCATGAATTAGTTAATGTAACCAATCTTTTACTTACATCAAAATGAATAATGTTTTCGGGATTAACTAAGATTCCGCGGTTAATTCTTAATAATTTTGTGTGTTGTCGATGAATATCTTTGATGCTGCTTGAAAATTTTATTTTTTCGCTTAAAGTAGATAAAATTACTTTATGAGGATTAGAAGCTTCGATTGCAAGAATATCATTTAATGGCAAAATTTTGATTTCATGCCCTAGTTTAAATTTGAATAATTCTTTTTTTAAATTTAAACATTGTAAATAGTAGTAGTCATATGCATATCGGAGATCTTCTTCAATTCGGCCTTTTATATTGTAATTCGAATGATTCTTGATAATATAATCAAGCGGAGAAATTCGCGCTTCAATTGCTAGGAGTAAATATTTTATATCAGTTGTAATAAACACAATTTGAGCAAGTGGAAAAGAAGTTCGAACCCATTTTCCAAGTTCAAGGCCTGTAATTTCATTTTTTAAATCGATATCAATAAATACTAAAATATTTTTATCAAAGATTTCAATAGCTTCTCTTGTCAAGAAATCAATAATATCGATTGGATTAGATGTTGCTATTTGTAACTTACTATTGAATTCATTTATCATGATATGATTCTGAATAATTGTACAATATTCTTTTAGTTGAACCGGTTTATCTTCACAAAGTAAAATAAGTAACATAGCAATTCCCCTTAATGTATTTAATTAATCAACGGCTTTGCGTTTAAATATCTCCTCTAACGAAGGATATGATTGATTGAATAATGGAATATATCCATATTCTTTAACGATATCTCTAAAAATTACTCTCCCCATTTGTTCGTTGACTAATTTCATTTTTATATTTCCATTTTTCATTTGTTGAATGTCTGAAACACCATTATATTTTTTGAAAAAGTCTATGTTTTCAATTCCGTTAATCGTAAGATACTCTCTAATAAAGTCTTTGTAAATATCTTTTATCTCACCGTTTAAAACTGTTTTCCCATGTTTTAACATTAGTATTTTATCAGAAACCTTTTCTACATTATTCATACTATGACTTGAAAATACAATCATTGAACCTTTTCTTTTTAATTCTAAAATCGCATTGTTTAATAACTCAGCATTTACTGGATCAAGGCCTGAAAAAGGTTCATCTAAAATAATTAATTTGGGCTCAAACATAAGAACAGCTATTAATTGAACTTTTTGGGCATTTCCCTTTGATAAATCTTTTATTTTATCATTAAAATCGCTGACTACGTCTAATTTTTTCATCCATTTTCTCAAATTCATTCTTAAATCTAAATGGTTCATTCCATGTAGTTCCCCGAAATAAGTCATTTGATTAATTATTGTTTCATTTTGATACAGGCCTCGTTCCTCCGGCATAAATCCAAAAGAATTCCTTATTTTTTCATTGACTAACTTACCGTCTACTAATATTTGTCCTTTTGATGGCTCAATAAATCCCATGATCATTCTAAAAGTTGTTGATTTGCCGGCGCCATTTTGACCAATAATCCCTAATGTTTCTCCTGAAGATAATTTGAAATTTAAATCGTCTACTGCAACAGTATTATTAAAATTACGACTTACATGTTTAAGTTCGATCATAAAATATATCTCCATTCTTTTTTTATTTAAATCCATTTATTTGTCTTTTTATTACTATGAGCCAACGCTTTTACAGAATATTTTTTAATTGCTCTTTTATATAAAAATTTACCAATTAAAATTTCACCAATTACTGAAACAATAACTTCAATTAGGGAAAAATTTTGAGCATAATATAAAACAGGCATTAAAATTGAACCGATCCCTGGAATGATTCCAACGCAATCCAGAACTATTCTTGCAATTCCAAAGCTCATTTTCCCAGGAGTAAGTGCAAACGAAATTGCTAAACCTGCCGCCTGAAGATATATTAAGGTAACCGGAATAACTGCAAGAGCAGTTTGAGTATTGTCATCGATACACACAGCAATTTGAACTGTCCATATTAACCCAAAGAAAGTTGCAAATAAAATATTAAAAATAAAGTATATTGCATTGAATATTGACGGGATATATAGGGAAAAATGTCTTTGCCATTCCGCCAAAAAAATGGTTGCAACTGTTAGCATTGCTAATTGAATAATCAGCAATACGTATAAACCAACAATCTTTCCAATCAATTGAATTCGCGCACTCGACATCGCGAATAATAGCTCGTTTATGCGCGTTGTTCGATCATTCACAACTTCATTTGCAATAATTGATGAGTATAAAATGCAAAAATATACGGCGATAACTGGAACAACTAAAGCAATTACATTTTTAGGATTTAAATGATTCGTAAATAAAAGAAAAAAATTAAACATTTTATTCGAATGTAATATAAAAAACTCAGTAAATATCGGAATCAATGTTGTCACTAAAAACCATTTAGTCGTAAAATTAGTCATAAAAGTATATTTAGCTACAATTAATATTTTATTCATTGAACTTCAACTCTCTTTTTAAATAACTTTTGCAATCCAATTACAAAAACTATAAGTGTAAAAATATTTGTTCCAAATATGATTAGAATATCTGTTAAACTAGTTTGTAAATCAATACCTGGAATGTTAAAAAAAGGAACATATAACAACACTTTCCTTTGAATAAAATCACTCGAAATTAAATTGATAATTGATGCGGAAATAATCAATAAATATATAATTCCTAAATGTTGACTAATTTTCGAAACGTCGCGGGTTTCAATTCCGACCAAAACAGAAAATAAAATTACAAACATACTAAACAAAAATAATGCTATTAAAAACTCAAAAAGCTGCTTAGTATCTAGAAAATTAAATTGATGTAGTAATTTACCTATCTGGGATGATTTTCCTTTAAAGATTACTAGTATGGCAGCGTAAAATAAATTTGATATTAATACAATCATACTTACACCTAATAAACGACCGTAAAATTGGGCTTTATAGTTACTCATTGCTATCAAAAATTCCAATATTCTTTCCGATTTTCCGATATAAAATTCTCTTGCGATCATTTGTGAAAAGAACACAACTGCAATCAATGCATATAATGGAATTCCAATACTAAATAATCCCTCTTTCATAATTAAAAATGTTTTGATATCCTTTTCCGTTATAATCACTTCTAATCCCATCAATAAAGTAATTGGCCAAATAAACACTGTCCAAAACAATGGCTTGGATGTGTTCTTTTTAACAATGTAAGAAGAAGTATAAAATATTTTCATATAGACGCCCTGCTACTTTTCCTTTAGTTAAATGATTGTTTAATATTCGTATTCTATCCTAATCATTCTTGTTATAACCAAAATCCGCATAAACGTTAAAAAATAAATCATTTCCGTAGATAAACAAAAAGAAGCCGAAACATTAGTCTCAGCTTCCTTTTTAAAAATCATATTTTTCAAAATTTTCTTCTTCAAGCAGAAATTCCTTAAAGAACGGTAACTTAAACGAAACAAATCCGTATGAACTATTCTTGATAATTTGGCTACGAACAAGTCGTTTCCGATATGTCGACCAATAATTCGACGGTTTACCTGTTTGGTCAGCAATAAAGGCCAATTTAATTTCATCAGCATTATCTTGCGCCATTGCTTTCAAAAACTGTTTATCAACTGCTGTCAGTTTCTGATAAATCAACGCGTAGGAATTATCAAAAAGCTTTTGTTGGTAATCATCGATCACCTGATCAATTACTTTTTCATCAATCAAATCGCCAGGCTTTGTCTTTTTCCAAATCAAATATCCTAGCAACTGAAATGCATAGGCATAACCCTTTGTCATTTGGGTTAGTTTAACAGCCGTTGAATCTGAAATTTGGCGATTGCCCTTTTCAAAATTCGTTCGAAATGCGTCTTCAATTGATCGGCCTTGCAGAAAAGATAATTCAAGTTGATTACTTCGAAGTAAAAACGTTAATACCTTATTATGTTTTAATTCCGAAACATTTTCAGGCAAACCGGTCATGATCATCGCAATTCCGAAGTTTTGCCGAATTAATAGTTGATACATCATTGCTAAATCACGCATTTCAGGAGTCGATGAAACTTCATCAATTGTAATCAAAACTTTCTTTCCTTGCTGACTAAGTTTTTCAAAAATTCCAAGCAACAATTGCATCTGATGCGTATTTTGACTATTCAATTTGATTTCAAAGTTTTTGATTTTAATATCATTAATCTTTTGAATCAGTTTTGACAAATTAAGTTTTGATTGCATTTGGAGGCTTTCAATTAAATTATCAATGATCGCCCGGTTATTTAATAAATCAACTACGATCCAATCATCTAGTTGTTTCACGCGATTGATGATATCCGTTAACATTGATGTCTTCCCAGAACCCCGGACGCCGTAGATCATTGTTGTCTGGTATGGGGTGTCAATATGTTTACCAGAGTTTGTTAATTCATCAATATAATCGTCAATGATGTTTTCTCGATCAAGAAATAAACGCGGGACTTTTCCAAAGTTAGGGTTAAATGGTGATTGATCTGCCAATTTTCTCATCCTTTCTATTATTTATTTTATTTACTTTTTGCATTTTTTGCAAATTTTGCATTTTTTGCATAAAATTTTAATTTTGCATTTTTTGCAAATTTTGCATTTTTTGCAAAAAAATAAACCGAGGCATTTGCCTCAGTTTACAGTCATTTTATCCTTCGTAAGGTAATTCAACCTTTACCTTTTCCAAAACATGCCCCTTCATGGCATCTAACAGTTCGTTCATCCAGTAGCCGTTTTCCAATGGAAGTTCGGTATCAAGGGCGTAAACAGTCAATGTATAGTTGTGAACGCCTTCTGGTGGCCGCGGTCCAAGATAGTTGCGACTGATTGTTTGGCCGCCCCCAACAAGGTAACCAGCAGCACTGTTATTTCCTTGAATAAAGTCATGTAATTCACGGCTAGCGTTTTCTGGTAAATGATTCAATTCAACCGGAATGTTAGCTGCAGTCCAGTGAATCCATGCAAATCCGCAAACTGGAATCGCATCAAAGTCAACTAACGTTAACGCAAAGGTCTGGGTGCCAGCAGGTGCATCCTGAATATCAATTGGGAAAGAAACAATTGGATGATCTTTCAATTGGAATTCGGGCGCTGCTTTCTTTGCATATTTGTCAGGCAAAAAGCCGTGATCTAATGGAACATTAACTTTCATTTTTTCACCCTATTTCTTTTAAACTCTGTCATTATTATAACATCACGGACAAAAAAGAACCGTGCATGCTGCACGATTCTTCCATCATTATGCTTTCTTCATATAACGCATCGGTTCCGGATATAATTCTTGACGGAAACGGGTCGTTGCGTTGTCTGTCCGTTTGTACTTAGTAATCGCAAGCTGATTAAGTTCAGCTTTTGTTGACGCTTTTAAATATACTTTTCCTGATTGACATCCGACCATTAACCACATTTCAATCACTCTTTCTAATTAAAATTCCCCATATCTCCCTGATTCATTCTCCAATTCGCTTAACCTTTTTCTTTATTTTGCCATAAAAAGTCGTTAATTAATAGAAAATATTTTGGATACAATTTTGATGTACACTACAATTGATCCTTCAAAAGCGTGTCGACTGAAACTTGATACAAATTACTGATCTTGACCAAGTCACTTACACTCGGAGTGCTGATTTCCTTTTCCCAATTTGAAATTGTTTGTTGGGAAACAAATAAGATGTTTGACACTTCTTCTTGGGTGTATCCCGAATTTTGACGAGCAATTTTCAGGTTTTTACCTAACTGCATCCTCCTACATCGCCTTTCTTTTTGAGATTGCTTTGTAGTTCTTTGCTATCATCACCGATCTCCTATCAACACCTTCATTGTATCGATTTTTTTAAATTGCGTCAAAAGTTATTGTTATAATTTCTATATGAATTTTATTATGAATAGTCATTCATAAATAATATGAACTAATCGGTTATTTTCAGCGCTGCGGCCAATGTTAACGGCGTTTTTAACCGAATTTCCATTGCAACAACCGCCTTTTCACGCCCCCGATTTGAAGCGATTTTTTCTTCATGCGCAGAGCCTGGAATGATTTCCCCTTCACCAACATAGCTGAACTCTTTTCCCGCTGCGTCATTGCGTTTGATAAAGATTTCGATGCGGGTTTGCTGATTTCCTTGATCGACTCCCCGAAGAAGTTTCTGAACTTCATCCGAAGTTAAGTGTCGCGGACTGCGCGTGTACCATTTAATTACGGAGTTCGCCGTAAAATCGTTTTGATAACGGGCACTGCGTTGATGCTCATCATCACTTTTATGGTACGTAATAAAGATTGGACATACTTCATCCGTTACCCGGTAACCATAAAGCGGTGCGCTGACATCCTTTTCCCAGTTCAAAAGCCGGCAAACATCCTTCCGCGAGTATGACTGGTACATTGTAAATTGCGCCTGATTGTCATAATGTTGATTGAAATCTAATCCAACCCTGATCGCATCATTTACGAGCCGTTTAAAATCGGTTCCATTTTGAGTTAATGCCTGTTTGAATGCCGGGCTTAAGCTGATTTCCAACAAATCAGTTTGAATCAATGAATGACCGCCGTATTGGGCCTTGCGGGTCGTCTTCCCCGCCTTGACATCGAAGAATGCCATTGAAATGACTTGGATGACCGATTGAATGACCGCATCGTTAACATAAATATGCTGCGAATTAAAGATTCGCTTCAACTGGTCAAATGCAATATGTCCGTGTTCGATCAGCTCCCGCAACACGATCAGTTCATGCGGCCGCTTACCATTGGCCAGTTCCTTCGTAATAAACGTCAAAACTTGATTCTGATATTCCGAAAGTTGAACTTTCGCTCCCATTTTCCCTAAAAATTCTGCATAGTTATTCAGCCGGGGATTTTCAATAAACGGCCGGGCAGAAATCGTTCCAAACTTTTGATAATCCATCAATAGCGGTACCCGCCCAAGTTGCTGTTTTAAGTTCAGATACTCGGTTTTCAATGCTTGAAGCGAATTGAGTTTGACCTTGGCCAATGAATTTAAAATAACCTGTTTTGAAATGGACGTAAAATTGATCGTTGAAACGTCGACAAGATCCTCAGTCAGTAATTCAGCCTTCAAGCGATCCGGATCGCCATCGTTGTCGCCATAAAGAGCAATTGGAATTAAATAGTTATTCCGGTAATTTCCGATGAAATCAATGACCGTTACGAAGTCCTTTCCCGGATACTTCCGCAAACCACGGCCGAGTTGCTGGGTAAAGACAATGCTGGACTGTGTGCTGCGCAGCATTACGATTTGATTCAAACACGGGATATCGACCCCTTCATTGAACAGGTCGACCGTAATGATATATTCAATTTGATGCTTTTCAAGAAGCGCAATTACCTTTGACCGCTCCGTTGCACTTGACTGGTTGGTCAATGCTTTTGCCGAATGCCCTTTTTGCGTAAAAATTTCAGCAAGCTGGGTTGCTTCGGCTGTCCGACTGCAAAAAACTAATCCAGCAATTGGTTGCCTGTTATCGCCGTAGTAGTCTAACTGGTCTAAAACATAATTAACCCGTTCAGTTGCCGTTAGATGCTTTAATGATGCCGTATCATCGATCAACTGCCCATTGATCTCATAGTCTGCGACCCCGACATAGTGAAACGGGCATAGCATGTTGTTTTCCAAAGCATCTTGCAGCCGAATTTCATACGCCAAATTATAATCAAAAAGTTGAAAAACATCTTGGTTATCCATTCGCTCAGGCGTGGCCGTCATGCCCAACCAAAATTGCGGTTTGAAGTAATTCAGTAATGATTGATAATTCTTGGCAGCGGCATGGTGCGCTTCATCAATAATGATCAGGTCAAATTCATCAGGAGCAAACTGCTTCATCTTTTCCATTTGCGAGATGGTTTGGATTGTTGCAAAAACGTACTTAGCTTCCGCATGGTGCTGATTACCGCTTAAGATTCCGAAATCATCTTTGGCACCGCCAATCACCTTATAAAAACTTTCTTTCGCCTTTAACAAAATCTGTTCGCGGTGAACGACAAATAAAAAGCGGTGCGGCCTAAACTTTTTCGTCCATAAAGCCGCTAAGTAAGTTTTCCCCGTTCCCGTCGCTGAAACGATCAGTCCCCGGGAAGCATGTTGCTGATAGTACAAATCGTCTAATTCATTAAGGGCAGCTGCCTGCATTTTATTAGGAGTGATCGACGTTGACTGACCGGTTCGTGATGATGAACCCGGCCGCTGCGGTTTAACGTAATTTTCTTGATATTCATCGATCCAATCATGGGTTAACGGGACACTTTGCTGCTGCAACCGCTCAAATTCTGTATTGAGTTGTTTGATAAACTGTCCCTGATGCATTGATGTCAGCCGTAAATTCCACTCCTGATTTTGAATCAACGCACTGCGCGTAAAATTCGCACTTCCAATATATGCCGTTTGATATTCATCATAATCAAAGAAATACCCCTTTGCATGAAATCCGGGAGCGGTTACGATGCGAACATCAAGGTTTGAAATTTTCATTAATTCCCGAAAAACGGCGGGTTCATTAAACCCCAAATATGTTCCGGTGATCAAAGCCCCGTGTACGCCCTTGGTTACCAATTCTTTTAAAACAACTTTCAATGGTGTCAGCATATCACGGGTAATAAAGGCGACCGCCCATTTAAATTCTTTACAGTGCAGCAGTTCGTATTTAAGGTGCTGCCACAAACAATCATGCGGCTGATTAGTAATAATTTGCGGCGCAAGGTACTGGTTAGAATGATTTGAATTTTCTTGAATCAAACTGTTAGTCAAAATTTGGTTAAAAAATTGTTTTTCCAACTCAATCACTCCCTTTGATAGTAAGAAAGAGATTACGACTGATATCACAACCTCCTTTCCATTAATCATTAAATTCTTGATATGGATGATCCTTTAAAACACGGCTGTAAAAGCCAATTTCATGCAAAGTTTCAAGTAACTTCTTCTGGTAATATGCCCCTGATGGCGCGTCTTCAAGCAAAAAGCCATCTGCTGAAAAGTTTGCTGTAACCTTACCGACCGTGGTAACCATTGGCAAAGTGATAAAGCCTAACCGATTGATCACTTCACGCAAAGCTTCGCCACCAAACTGACCAGCGCGCATACTATCGGCGTAGCTAATGATTTTGGCTGGTTTCCGATTCCCTTCAAATGCAAGGTAATCGATCGCGTTTTTCAAAACGGCCGGAATTGAATGGTTGTATTCCGGCGTAATGAAGATGTATCCGTCAGCAGCTTGCATGTCGTCGATCCATTGCTGTTCATTCGGTGCAAGTTTCCGTTCCGGATTATTGATCGGTGGTAAATCTTCATGGAAGAAGTCCAAGTGATATTGATCTAACGTGATGAACTTGAAGGTGATTTCATCGCGTTCACTGACGAACGGTGCAATTTGATTTTCAAGGTATTTAAACAGTCGTTTGCCAATCGCCACTTGCCGGTTACTTCCTAAAATAACATTGACTGTAACCATTTTATCGCCTCATTTCATCTTTTATTTTTCTTTGCTGCTTTTTGCGTAACTAAAAATGTAAATAACAATGCAACTAACTGTAAGATGAACAACAAACAAAATGCCGTTCGAACGCCGGTCATGGTTCCAAAAGCAATGTGATGGGCTGCACGCTGGTGTTCCGCAACAATTGTCGCAACAATTGAGGTCCCTAAAGCTCCGGCCAACTGTTGCACGGTATTCAAAACTGCATTTGCATCGGTACTGAATTGATCTTCAACTTGATGAAGCCCGCTTGTCATCGTGTTTCCGGAACTAAATGCCTGTCCCATAATTGCAATCGCAAAGAAGATAATGATCATCCAAATTGTCATTTTTGGCATAAAGATGCTGAAAAGCAAGGTAGCGACAGCATACAAACTAAATCCGAGCATGATTGGCTTCCGCGCTCCCAAAACATCGTACATCTTTCCACCAAGCAATGACAGGGAGATTCCCAGCGTTGTTCCTGGCAGAAGCAGTAAACCAGCAACGAATGCATTTTGGTGAAGTGATAATTGCGCAAAATTAGGCAATAAGAAGCTTGTTCCTAAAATACTGAACTGTGAAATCATCAGCGCAAGCGTATTTAAATCAAACCGCCAATTCAACAATACATTGGTCCGAATCAACGGATGGTGTGGCTTCTTTGAATACTTGTAGAATCCAATGACGGCAATTACGCTCACTAACAGTAAAACAATAACCCGTAAGTCAAGCCACCCAGAAATTGAGGCCTGGTTCGTTGCGAATACTAAGCTGCTGAACGCAATTGCTAAAATGATCCAACTAATGAAATCAAATTTCAAATGTTCAATTGCTGATTTCTGAGTAATGGACGTCATTCCAAGAATCAACGAGATTACTAGCAATGGCAATAACACCAGAAAAATAACCCGCCAACCAAACATTTTAACAATGAAACCGCCCATTGTCGGACCAACTGCCGGCGCGATTGCAATAATTAAGTTCGCAAAGCCCATTACCGTTCCAGTCTTGGAAATCGGTACCTGTTCAACGATGATGTTAAACATCAATGGCAATGCAATTCCGGTTCCGATTCCTTGAATTAACCGTCCGAGTAAAATAATTGCAAAGAACGGCGCAAACATGGCCGCCACCGTTCCTAAAATAAAGAATAAGTTTGAAATTACAAATAAACTTTTCGTCTTAAAGCTGCGTTTTAAAAATGATGACGTTGGAATTACGAGTGCAAGAACCAGTAAGTATCCAGTCGTCAACCATTGCACCGCAGACGTTGAAACGTGAAAATCCCGCATGAGCGTTGGAAAGGCAACGTTCATTGCGGTTTCAACGACAATCCCAGCAAACGATAAAATTCCCGTCGCGGTAACCGCCCGTAAAGTTTTTGAATTCATTTAATAATCCTCCGTAAAAAATATCACAGTTGATTATTATAGCAAACAAAGCGGTTAAAACAAAAGAAGGCCACAATCAATGCGACCTTCTTCAACAAGTTTTGCTTTAAAAATTACCAAACGTATAATCCAACCATTGCAGCTGAAAGAAGTGATACAAGAATTCCTGAAAGAAGCATGTATCCAACGTTCTTTGAAATCAAGTCGTTTTTTTCACGATTTACGATTCCCTTGAAGCAACCGATGATCATTCCGATTGTTGAAAGGTTAGCAAATGATGTTAAGAAGACTGTCAAGACAGCTCTAAAGTGTGGTGCAAAGGTATGGATGATTGGTGAAACTTTACCCATGACAACGAATTCGTTGGTGATCAACTTTGTTCCCATGTACTGACTTAATTGTAAGACAGTGTGCGGATCGCCGCCGACCCCTAAGAGCCATGCAAATGGATAAAGGATGTAGCCAAGGATCTTTTCCATTGACCAGATATGTACTAATGAAAGAATCTTATCGATCAAGGCAGCTAAAGCAACGAATGTGATAACGTTCGCAGCGATGATCAATACCAAACGGCCGGCACCCAAAATTGAGTCGCCTAAGAATGAGAAGAATGGTTCTTTCTTACCGTCAGCTTCAACATCGCCTGATTCTTTGGCTGCTGAGCCCTTCATCGTGGCAATTGTATCTTCAGCTTCTGAAACTTCAACCGGGTTAAGCATTGCAGTTACGACCAAGGCATTGATCACGTTGATCGGGACAGCGGTTAAAATGAATTGCGCCGGCATCATTTGCATGTATGAACCTAAAATTGAAGCTGTAACACAACTCATTGACATCATCGCAAGCGTCAAGTTCCGGGATGCCTTCATTTGTTTTAATTGAAGGGATGAAACGGCTAAGGCTTCAGTGTTTCCTAAGAACATCATTTCAACAGCGAAGAATGATTCGAACTTCGGTTGCCGCGTGATGAATGCTAAAATCTTTCCGATCCACTTGATAACCCATGGTAAGAAACCAATATAAGTTAAGATATCAAATAACGGAACGATCAAAAGAATTGGTAACAAGACACTAACAAAGAAGTCCATGTTCTTCACGTGAACCATACTTGGGATACAGAATGCGATTCCTTTGTATGCGACTTGAATCAAGGTGTCAAATCCGGCAGCCAAGCCCTTAACGATGTCACGTCCCCACGGAACCTTAACCAAGAAGAACGCCATCAAAAGGTTGAAGACTACCATAATACCGATACCCTTCCAATCGATCTTCTTGCGGTCCTTTGAAAAGAGCCAGCCGATCAGAAGGAAGATAAGTAAACCAATAATATTAACTGCGAGATACAATTGTTCTCCTCCTCAATATAATTGCTAGTAAATTTATAACAGTCTAATTGTACCCAATTAAATTCGATAATTCAATTAAATTATTAACATTAATCAAAAATAATACCTTATTGTTTGTAAATCGGTTCTAATATCTAAAATCATTCGTTTAATTTTATTAATTGGTAAGCTCCAATTTAATTTTTAGTCATTGCGTTTGGCCGCTTTGGCTTCAACTTCTTTTTCGCTATTGGCTTTATCTGGCAAAATCAAGTTCAAAATAACCCCGATGACTGATGCAACAGCTAAGCCAGAGAATTGATATTGCCCAAGTTGAAGGTAAGCATTTCCGATCCCAATAACTAAAATCGTTGAGGCAACCATTAAGTTGCGCTTCTTTCCTAAATCAACTTTGTTATCGATCAAAACCTTTAATCCGTTTGAGGCAATTACCCCGAAAAGCAAGAATGAGATTCCGCCGATTACCGGACTTGGAATTGATTGGATCAACGCACTTAACTTTCCGATAAAACTAAATAGGATTGCAAATAACGCTGCGCCGCCAAGAACGTAAACACTGTGAACTTTGGTAATCGCAAGGACCCCGATGTTTTCACCGTAACTTGTAACGGGCGGACCACCGACAAGACCGGCAATAATTGATGCTGTCCCATCACCTGCAAGCGTATGGTTCAAGCCGGGATCCTTGAAGAAATCCCGATCAGTTAACTCATTCAAGACCATAATGTGGCCCATGTGTTCGGTCATTGTGACGAACGCGATGGGTGCCATACTCAAAATCGCACCCCAGAAAATGTGCGGGTGATACGTCACAAATGGAATTTGGAATGCTGGCAAACTGATCCAGTGCGCTTTAGCAATTGGTGCAAAGTTGACCAGGCCGAATAAGCATGCAATTCCGTAACCAAAGACAATTCCTAAAAGAATCGGAATCAATCCCATGAATCCTTTAAGATACATGTTAAAGAAGATCGTGATCATCAAGGTCAACAATGCAACCAAGAAGTACCGCAAGTCATAGTGACCAGCAGCGTTAATCGTTGCATCCTTTGCAGCTGTTCCCGCAAGTGATAACCCAATTACCATGATGATCGGGCCAACGACGATTGGCGGTAAAATCTTATCGATCCAATCCGAACCGATCTTGCTGACGATCAGCGATACGATTAGGTAAACACACCCAACGGCAATTGTCCCTTGGGCAATTCCAGGATAGCCGACTGTCTTCATTAAAGCGACCATCGGCACGATGAATGAAAAGCTTGATCCCATGTATGCGGGAATCTTACCCTTCGTAATCAGGATATACATCAACGTTCCGACTCCGGAACTGAATAAGGCGATTCCTGGATTTAGTCCAACCAGAATTGGAACCAAAACGGTTGAGCCAAACATTGAAAACATATGTTGAATTGAAAGTCCGACCCATTGCCCGGGTTTCGGCCGTTCATTGACATCTAAGACAACATCGTGTTTCTTTTCAGCCATCAAAAACTTCCTCCTAACAAAAAATAGCCTTTGCATATCCTGTGATACACAAAAGCTATTTCTAAATTTGATTTTCTCAAATAAACCGAACTGTCTTTTGTGGCCTCACAGGACCAAATTAAAGGACTCTTTTAAACTGTCATTCAGTATACTTGGCATTTGAGTGATTGTCAAATTAATTATTTTTCGTTAGCGATTACTTTCTTTAATTCATCGACCTTATCCGTCTTTTCCCATGGAAGATCAAGATCATCACGGCCGAATGCACCGTAAGCGGCAGTTTGCTTGTAAATTGGCCGGCGCAAGTCTAACATCTTGATGATGCCGGCTGGACGCAAATCAAAGACTTTCCGGATTGCGGCCACTAACTTGTCTTCGCTGACTTTGTCGGTGCCAAAGGTGTTGACTGAAATTGAAACCGGACGCGCAACCCCAATGGCGTATGCAAGTTGGATTTCAACTTCATCAGCGAAGCCGGCAGCAACGATATTTTTGGCAATGTACCGGGCAGCGTAACTTGCTGAACGGTCAACCTTGGTTGCGTCTTTTCCAGAGAAGGCTCCGCCGCCGTGGTGAGCAGCCCCACCATACGTATCAACGATGATCTTCCGGCCAGTTAATCCTGAGTCCCCGTGAGGGCCGCCAATTACGAACCGGCCAGTTGGGTTAACGTAGATCTTGGTTTGGTCATCCAACAGGTCAGCTGGAATAACCTTCTTAATTACCTTTTCAATAACATCTTTCCGAATTTGTTCAAGTGAAGCATCAGCCAAGTGTTGGGTTGAAAGAACAACCGTGTCAACCCGCTTTGGCTTGTGGTTTTCATCGTATTCGATCGTAACTTGGGCTTTAGCATCCGGTCCAAGGTAAGTTAAAATTCCGTTCTTCCGGATTTCAGCAAGTTTACGCATCAACTTGTGGCTTAACATTAACGGCATTGGCATTAACTCCGGTGTTTCGTTAATGGCGTAACCAAACATCATTCCTTGGTCGCCGGCACCGATCTCATCAAATTCGTCTTGATCGCCTTCGCGCCGTTCAATTGATTCATCAACCCCCTGCGCAATATCAGGTGATTGTTCATCAATGGCCGTTAAGACTGCGCATGAATCACCGTCAAACCCAAACTTACCGTCAACGTAACCAATATCATTGATCGTTTGACGGGCAATCTTTTGAATGTCAACGTATGCGGAAGTTGACATTTCACCGACAACAACCACTAATCCAGTTGTAACGGTCGTTTCGATCGCAGCCCGGGCTTGTGGATCCTGCTTTAAGACCGCATCCAAAATTGCATCGCTGATCTGGTCAGCAATTTTATCTGGATGCCCTTCAGATACAGATTCTGAAGTAAATAAGTATTTTTCTGACATAAAAAACGTCCCCCATTTGAATTAATAATTTTAAATGGTTACAAGGCATCTTCACATATGTGAATCCTATCGGGAATGAATTGTAACTATTTAAGTGTACTATGCTATTCTATCATTTTTAACGAAACGCGCAATAAGAAGATCCGGTGACGGTTTATTTGTATCCAAATGTCAGGAATGGTAAAATTTAAACAATTAGATATAATTTGATATCTATAATTGCTAATTATTATATATTGGGGGCATTTATATGCTTGATAGCATGCTTTTTAAAACCATTTTGAAGCATTCCTTTGATTTTCCGGTCAAAGTTAACTATGCTGATGGTTCAAGCAAACAATACGGTGGCGATGGAACTCCCGAAGCAGTGATTACTTTCCGTGATAATATCTCTGTTAAGGAATTGATCAAGAATCCATCCGTCTGTCTTGGCGAAGCATATATGGATGGCATTATTGATATCCAAGGCTCGATCCAAAAGATCATTGCCTCTGCATATCGTTCAGAAGGCAGCTTTTTACGCAGTGCCAAGCTGAAAAAGTACCACCCTCACCAAGATCATTCTGAAAACAAAAATAAGGCGGATATTCAAAGCCATTACGACATCGGAAATGACTTTTACAAGTTATGGCTGGATTCAACGATGACTTACTCATGTGCCTACTTTGAAAATCCAGATGATACCTTGGAACAAGCACAAATGAATAAGGTTCACCACATTTTAAAGAAGCTCGATCCGCAACCGGGCAAGACCATGCTTGATATTGGTTGTGGCTGGGGAACGTTGATGTTGACGGCCGCCAAGGAATATAACCTGAAAGTTACTGGAATTACCTTGAGTAAGGAACAGTACAACTACGTTAACCAACAAATCAAGGAACTTGGACTTGAAGGTCAAGCTGAAGTAATCCTTGAAGACTACCGTGAGTTGAAACACGAACCGTTTGATTACATCACAAGCGTCGGCATGTTCGAACACGTCGGTCATGATGAATTACCACGGTACTTTAAGATCATTAATAAGTATCTCAAAGATGACGGGATTGCCTTGATCCACGGAATTACGCGGCAACAAGGCGGGGCTTCCAATGCTTGGCTTGATAAATACATCTTCCCTGGCGGCTACATTCCAGGATTAGTTGAAAACATGACTAACATTGTCGAAGCTGAACTTCAATTATCTGATCTTGAAAGTTTGCGTCGGCATTACCAAAAGACGCTTGAAATCTGGGACAAGAACTTTAACGCGCACCGTGAAGAAATCGTTGCGAAAATGGGCGAACGGTTCGCACGGATGTGGGATTTATACCTGCAAGCATGTGCCGCTTCATTTGAATCCGGCAACATTGATGTCATGCAGTTCCAATTAACCAAGGGACCAAGCGGAATCAACATGCCAATGACCCGCGAATACATGAACTAAACTGAATAAAGATAACAAAATGGCAAGGTCAAGAACCTTGTCATTTTTTATACTAAAAAGAAGCCTAGTTAAAACTAGACTTCATTCGCAATCCATTGGTAGGACGGCTCGCCCACATCTCTTTTTGTAAACCTCACGGGTGCGATAGCTGCCTGTTCGATCCTCAATGGATTCCTTTTTTAATTTTTATTTATCATAATTCGTCATCTTTAACGGATCAACCCACTGGTCGAATTGTTCAGCAGTTACTTTGCCAGACTTCAATGCGGCTTCGCGCAAGGTGGTTCCTTCGCGTTCTGCCATCTGAGCAATTTCAGCACTTGCATGGTAACCGATATGCGGTGATAATGCAGTAACAGTCATCAATGAATTGTCAACTAAGGCTTGCATCCGTTCCCGGTTGACCGTTAATCCGGCAACCATCTTGTCTGCAAAGCCCATAATCGTTCCGGCAAGAATTTCACATGATTCAAGGAATGCGGCAATCAAGATCGGTTTATAAACGTTCATTTCAAAGTTACCTTGCGAGCAGGCAATCGTGATCGTCGTGTCATTGCCCATAACCCGCGCTG
The DNA here is from genome assembly GCF_030518115.1 of Ligilactobacillus sp. 110_WCHN. Lineage (NCBI taxonomy): Bacteria > Bacillati > Bacillota > Bacilli > Lactobacillales > Lactobacillaceae > Ligilactobacillus > Ligilactobacillus sp. 110_WCHN. The sequence goes on along the minus strand of NZ_JAULLI010000001.1, from coordinate 85,476 downwards.
CTGCCATTGTAACGGCTTCAGCCTGAGTTGGGTTGACCTTTCCAGGCATGATTGATGATCCCGGTTCGTTTGCCGGAATATTTAATTCATTGTAACCTGCGCGCGGACCGCTTGCGAGGAAGCGGACATCATTTGCGATCTTCAATAAATCACTGGCTAACGTCTTAATTGCGCCATGAACAACGTTAAGTCCCGAATGAGCAGCTAATCCGTAAAACTTGTTTGACTTGGCCGTTAAGTTACCGCCATAAATTTGATTCAGATGCTTGGTAATTTGGTCGGCAAACCCGTCTGGGGTATTCAAGCCGGTTCCAACTGCCGTTCCACCAATCGCCAATTCGTTCAGGGTTGGTTTCAGCTCGGCTAAATAATCAACGTCATGCTGAATCATACTCTTCCAGCCGCTGACTTCCTGGCCAAACGTTAACGGCGTTGCATCTTGCAAGTGTGTCCGTCCAATTTTAACAACGTCCCAAAATTCATGTTGTTTCTTATCCAACACCGTGATCAAATGGTGCGCAGCCTTTTCAAGCTCATTGACCTTTTCAAGCGCTGCAATATTCATTGCGGTTGGGAACGTGTCATTTGAACTTTGACTACGGTTAACGTCATCATTTGGCAAAATTTCAATTGAATCATCAACCTGAGCGGCTTTATGCGCCACGACTTCGTTGACGTTCATGTTCGTTTGCGTTCCGGAACCCGTTTGGTAAACGTGAAGCGGAAATTCCTGCCGTAACTCATCATCATTTTGAGCCAGTAATGCATCCACGGTCTTAACGATCAGGTCCGCCTTTTCCTGTTCAATGTTTCCCTGTTCAAGGTTGGCTAAGGCGGCGGCTTTCTTGATGTTTAACATTGCCTTGATCACGTCCAACGGCATTAAAGTGCCCGTTGGAAAGTTATGCCGGCTTCGTTCCGTTTGCGGTCCCCACAATGCCGTTTGCGGAATTTTAACATCGCCAAGCGTATCAGCCTCAATTCGATAGTCTGCCATTTTCAATTCTCCCTTTCTAATCATCTACTCTAATGTTAACGCACCAGTATACAATTGGAAATACTTTCCGCGTTGCGCGATCAATTCTTCATGACTGCCCTGTTCAATGATCTTTCCGTCTTCAACAACGATAATCAAATCTGAGTTAAAAATCGTTGATAAGCGGTGAGCGATCACAAAACTTGTCCGCCCCTTCATTAAGTTATCCATTGCCCCTTGAACCTTGCGTTCGGTCTGAGTATCGATACTTGAAGTTGCTTCATCAAGGATCATAACTGGCGGATCAGCTAAAGCCGCCCGCGCAATCGATAACATTTGCCGCTGACCTTGCGATAAATCTGAGCCGTCGCCGGTAATCACGGTTTGGTACCCTTGCGGCAATTCCTGAATAAATGAGTCAGCATTGGCCAGTTTGGTAGCTGCGATCACTTCATCATCCGTTGCATCTAACCGTCCGTAACGAATATTTTCCATGACTGTTCCCGTAAAGAGATTCGTTTGCTGCAAAACGATGCCAAGTGAACGGCGCAGCGCTTCCTTCTTGATGCGTTGAATGTTGATTCCATCATAGGTGATCTTACCCTGATCGATTTCATAGAACCGGTTCAACATGCTGGTAATCGTCGTTTTACCGGCCCCAGTTGGACCAACCAAAGCAACCTTTTGTCCCGGTTTGACCTTTAAGTTAACGTCATGCAAAATCGTTTTATCTTTGAAATAACCAAAATCAACGTGCTGAAAGTCAACTTTTCCCTGTAACGGAACAAACTTGGAACCATCTTTCCATGCCCACTCATCATGCCTTGAATCGGTGGTTTCAATTAATTGACCATTTTGGTGAGTAACCCGGACAAGATCGACAGTTCCGTTATCGACTTCCGGTTGGGCATCCAATAACTCAAAGATCCGTTTTCCGCCGGCAAGTGCCAAAATAATGTTGTTCAACTGTTGTGAAATCTGAGCAATTGGTCGACTAAATGATCGGCTAAGCTGTAAGAAGGCCGCAATCGTTCCCAAGGTTAGAGCTGAATAACCCTTTAACGTCAAGAAACCGCCAATGATTGCGATCAAGACGTATAAGATCGTCCCTAAGTTGCCCATAAACGGGAACAGCATTGTTGCATAGCCATTTGCTTTTCCAGAAGCTTCGGCCCAATCATCGTTCAACTTATTAAACTGGTCTTCAACTTGCTTTTCATGCGAGAAGACTTTGACAACTTTTTGGCCGTTCAGGATTTCTTCAATTTGAGCATCAAGCGCCCCAATGGTTTCCTGCTGCTGATTGAAGTATTTTGAACTGCGCTTACTTAAGAAGTTCAAAAAAACAATACTGGTTGCAAAGATCACGAATGAAACGATCGTCAAAAATGGACTCAAATAAAGCATCCCGGCAGTAACAAACACGATGTTAAACAGCGCACTGACAAATTGCGGGAAACTTTGCATGATCATTTGCAACAACGCATCAATATCATTAGTATACCGGCTCATTAAATCGCCAAAATTATTACGGTCAAAATAGCTGATCGCTAAGGTTTGCATGTGCGCAAACATTTCTTTCCGCAAACTTAATTGAATCTTTTGCGCTAAAACCGCCATCAATTGGGTATACAAGGCGGCGGCCAAGACGCCAAGCAGGTAAATTCCGCCCATGATCAGCAACGCATGGATCAAATGAATAAAATTCGGATTACTGCTCTTAACCAACGGCGTGATGTAATCATCAAACAACCGTTGTAAAAACAGTGAGCCCCATACCCCAGCGGCGGCGTTAACAATGATTCCAACAAACGCCATTAGCAAAATGACCGGGTGTGAAGTAAAAATCAACTTTAAAAGCCGCTTCAACGTTGGCAAGTTTTCCTTCAACGTTCCGCGTTTACGAATTGGCTTCGCCATGGTGCTCACCTCCTTGATAATTTTGCGATTCATAAATGTCATGGTAAAGTTTGCTTGATTTCAACAGTTCTGCATGCGTTCCTTGGGCAGTGATTTTCCCGTGATCAAGCACAATGATTTGATCAGCATCTGAAATCGATGAAATTCGTTGACTAATAATGATCTTTGTGATATGCGGCAGCTCGTCACGAAAGGCTTGCCGAATCTGCGCATCTGTATTCGTATCAACCGCACTTGTCGAATCATCCAAAATCAAAACTTGCGGATTTTTAAGCAACGCCCGCGCAATACATAACCGTTGCATTTGCCCACCAGAAACGTTGGTCCCGTTTTGTTCCAGCATTGTATCATAGCCATCCGGGAGCTTTTGAATAAACTCATCGGCATGGGCCCACTTGCATGCTTGAACGATTTGTTCATCCGTTGCATGCGGATTGCCCCACCGCAGATTATCCTTTACGGTACCGGAGAACAAGACGTTATTTTGCAATACAACGGAAACATTGTCCCGAAGTGTCTTCAAATCATAATCCTGCACGTTGATTCCGCCAAGCTGAACTTCACCGGAAGTTACATCATATAATCGCGGTAGTAATGAAACTAAAGTTGACTTTCCCGAACCGGTTTTTCCAATGATTCCCAGCGTTTCGCCTGCTTTAAGGTGTAAGTTAATATCCTGCAGCTGCAGCTTTTGCGGATCATGGTCATAACTGAAGTTAACGCGATCAAAATCAACCGTGCCATCCTTAACGATTTGAACCCCATCTGCAGGTGATTCGATCGATGGTTGGGCTTTCAAAACGCGAACGACGCGGGATGCTGACGCTTCAGCCATTGATAACTGGTTAAAGATCATTGACAACATGTTTAAGCTCATCAAAATCTGCATCGTGTATGAAAACATACTAATTAACTGTCCGTCTTGAAGTTGATTACCAACGATCAATTTTGCGCCGAACCAGCATAAAAGCAGCATCGTTGCATTAATGACAAACTGCATTAACGGTGCATTCAAGGCCATTGTCCGTTGAGCTTTCAAAAAAACATCGTAGATTCCATCAGCCGCATCATTGAACTTCTGCTTTTCGGTTGCTTGCCGAACGTAAGATTTAACCACCCGAATTCCCCGAACATCTTCCCGAACGACTTGGTTTAACACGTCGTACCGTTGAAAGACTTGGTGAAATAACGGACGCGCCTTTTTAATAATTACAAATAATCCGAGGGCTAAAATCGGAATGACAACTACAAAAATCAGCGCCATCTTTGCACTCACGACAAAAGCCATTGCGAATGCAAAAATCATTACGGATGGTGCTCGCACGGCGATCCGTAACATCCCTTGGTACGCCTGCTGCAAGTTATTAGTGTCGGTTGTCAACCGCGTCACTAAACTTGCGCTTGAAAAGTTATCAATATTTTCAAATGAAAATTGCTGAATATGATTGAATAGATCATGCCGCAGGTTCTTTGAAAATCCAGCCGCTGCCCTGCCGGCAAGCCAGCTAGCGGTTGTTCCGGCAATGATTCCTGCAAGAGCAAGCAGTAGTAAGAGCAATCCGAGGTGGCAAATATACGTTAAGTTGCCCTTCATGATTCCCTTATCGATCAAATCGCCCATCAAGAACGGAACCGCAACGTTTGTCATTGCTTGGAAAAATACCAAAATTGGCGCAATGATCGAATATTTTTTATTTTCACGAACCGATTTCGCTAAAATTCGAATCATAAAATGGCTCCTTTCATAATCAATTTTTTACCTAATATTTTGACCGTACCACGAATTAAAAAATTTCGCTAGCATATTTTGGATTACAAAAAGGTTAAAAAATAAGTTATGACACTCGCCATAACCTATTAACTATTTCTGGATAATTGAGTTCTAAAAGCAAACTATAAAATTCAAAAACCGTTTATTTAATTAAGTAGTAAATCTTCTTACTATTCGGAAATTCAACTTCCATTTGTTTTTGAACAAGATTCATCACTTTCGCCTTGTTCAAATTCTTTTTGCGGATTCGTTCAAACCCGCTTTCACGATATACAAAATCGTCTTTATTCTTAATGATATCAATTCGCCGATCCTGTTTGTAATTGGTCAGCGTTGCGTGACAACTTGAATATGCCTTAAAGCTTTTTTCAAGCTGAACACGGACCGCCGTTCGACTAACAACTTTCATTAATTAATCATCCTTTGATTGAAATAACTGCCATAACTTTTGAACAACTTGGTGGCAAGTATGCGTTTCGTCGACCCCGCCTAAGAGAAATACCGGCTTTTTATTAAGGATAAACGGAAGTTCAAGGTTGATGCCATGAACATGAACCGATAAGAAGCCATTGGCATACAAGTATGCAAATTCTCCTTCGTTTTCAAGAACAACATGTTCCAGTTGATGCATTGAATGTACAGTTTGCTGGTCACTTTCAAGGACAAACCAACGCCGCTTTTGCTTATCTTTCCGGTATGACCGTTCGCGCATCACATCCTGAGCAAGTTCATCGTACTCATCCTTCTTATCCCGCCGCAAATGCGATAAGGTATCTTGTTCCGTTGAGTTAGGAATACTTAACCGGTACAAGTCCGAAATCGTCTGGATCTGACTTGTCAATGTAAACATCTTGATCCGATTTTCAGGATGATCTTGATTCATCCATTTCCAACTCATGATCTGTTCATTGATCGTCCGTAAAAGGACATGCAACGCGTAGTTGTGCTGATGATCCGCAAGATAACGGTAAGCATCAAAGTTTTGTTGGATTTGCGCCTTAAACTTGGCAGCTAACTTCTGATCATCTAATTTTTCCTTAAATTCGTTTAAGTTCATTGGCGTCTTGGCAACGCGTAATTGTTTGATTTTCCGATTAAGAGTCTTCAATTGTTGTGCTTGGGCGTCATCGAGTTCAAGAAACTTCATTAAACTATTCAAGTTTCCAAGACACATCGTTAACAACGCAACCTTGAATTCATTGACCTGCGCATCAAGCATGTCCGCGATTAAATACCCGTGGGTAAACAACGAATCGATTCCGTAAAATAAATTATAGTAATAGTTTTGCTTATCATTTAAAACATATTTTGAAACGTCCGACAATGTTGAAATTTTCAACTTTCCGCCAAAGATTTCAGGATCAAGCCGGTACCATGTCTTCCGCCGTTCATCCTTGTCAAAGTGTTCAATGTCGCAATATTTAACAAGCTCTTCAATCCGGTTGAACGCCTGTTTTTCATTTTCGATTTGTTCACTGACCCACTTCTTCATCGATTTCTTTTGACTACGGATCATCTTTTGGTTTTGTTTCTGATAGGTTTGATATTCCTCAGAATAGCTTCTAAATGACTCTGGATCGCGTAAAATGTAACCAAGCCATAAATATTGCCGTAACCGGCTTGAATGGTAGAATAATAAGGCCCGGGAGCTGATTTCGCGCCGGTCATGCAAAATGTATTGCAAAAACATACTGCGTTCATATACGGGCCGAGCAACGATTCGAGCAGCAATCGGATATCCCTTTTCAAGTAATTCAAAGAAATTTTCCGTTAATTCCAAATTCAGTTTGGCCATTTGAGTAACGGTTTGACTTACAAGACTATCCGTTTCATTCCATTTCTGACTTACTTGTTCGGTAAGAGTTTTGATTTGATTCAATAAATTATTCATTCATTTTCCCTACTTTCATTTCCATTTTAATTGAAAATTTTCAATTATGTTATTAAAAAGCCTTATTGCTCAAAAAGAGGTATCAATAGTTAAATTTTAAAATCAATGCTAAAATTGAAGTATCAGTTAATAAAGGAAGGATTTTCATGGCAAGTTACCAATTCAGCTATGATTCAAAAGGATGTCGCAAGGTTTTCAAAACTTACCGGCATCAAGAAAAAATAATCAAAAAAACAATTGAAAAACAACTAACCCGGCAAATGGACACGGACTTCGCGAAGGTTAAACTTGCAACCCGGATCGAAGTTGAAGGCAATAAATGTTATGAATGCCGCGTTAATCCCCCTCAATTACCGCCAGTGCGGGTAGCGTTTATTCGGGATGAAAATCAAGTTAAAATCGTCTACTTAACGACCAACATCGTAAAAGCAGACTTTACGCATGATTTAGAACATTTTTTAGGTGGGAAGTAATACGAGATGAAATTAGTCGAATTAAAACAGGCCCAGAAAACAGCGGTTACCAATTTAAAGAAGAGACGGTTTGACCTGCTCGAATTTTATACTTTTAAAAAAGACCGTTCAGTAACCATTAAGTTAACGGAAGACTCCGCCCGCTTGATTGAAACTGGCTACAAAGAACTTGATATCGAACTTAATGATCAAAATGCTAAGCGTCAAATCAAAACTTCATTTGGAAGAGAATTTCCGCGAAGCCATAAAGTTTACTTTTCTTCATCAAAAGCTAAGAAATAATCGACTTTTGACAATTATCCGAATATCAAAACAAAAAAAGACGAACTTTCATAAATTTAAAGTTCGTCTTTTATGATTTAACCGCTCAAATTAATCACGTGTTTTGTATAATTCGATCCGTTCCATCATTACGTCAGCGTAATCTTTCATTACCTTTTCTTGACGATCGATTAATTCCATTTCATCTTCAGGTAAATCTTCTTTATCAGTGATATTATCAAGTTCTTTGATGCGTTGATTTACATGTTCAACATCTGCTGTTAAATCTGAAATTAATTCTTTATAATCTTTATTCATAATCCAATTCCTCCTTGATTACATCTTAAGTATATCCTATTTGACCCGAATATCATAATAAAAAGCCTTTTAAATATATGATTTTCCCATAACTTTCACAATAGTTATTAAATTCTATTGAATTTTTTCATTTTTGAGATAAAATAACCGTTATGCAGTGGCTACCTTTTCTTATTCTAATTAAATTCTTAAAACTTTTTATAATATCACTCACTGCTAAAAAAGAGAGGTTGTGACAAGTTCACAGCCTCTTTTGCTATATTTGCATAATCGGGTTCCAAAACAAACGAGCTGAGTGGTGACGCGAAGCTAATTCGAAAACCTCCGAATCTATGCTCCGCGATTCGTTCGCTTTTCTGCTTCCATCACGCTCGTTTTTGAAGTTTTGTCACACCTTCATCATTGTCGCGAACGATGACGCGTCTGATGTTGCCGCGCCTTGATCAATTCGTTCTGCTTAATTTTCATTTGTTGCAATTCAGATTCAATTTCCGTTAAAACTTCAATTTCCGTTTTTTGGATATCCAATAAGTGCGGCCATTGAACTTCATTCAACTGGTCGACCTTTTTATGCAAGTTCCGCAATTCCATTTCTGTTTTTTGGTTCGTTTTGTAGTCGTTTTCAGCGTCGAACCGATCACGTTCAGCTTGCCGGTTTTGACTCATCATGATAACCGGCGCTTGTAAAGCTGCCAAACAACTCAAGAAAAGATTCAGCAAGATAAATGGATACGGATCAAAGTGAATTCCAAAAATATGTAACGTATTTGCCGACATCCATACAAACAGGAAAATACAAAAGGCAATGATAAATCCCCAACTTCCGGCGTACTTCGCTAAGGCATCCGCAATCTTTTGCCCGCGGGTCAATTTCATACTGTTGGTGTTCTTAACAACGTAGTGGTTGCTGTTGAGATTTTTCTCAAGGGCATCGTTGATTTTCCGGTTAGAATCTAAATCCTCATTGATCATGTTCTCAAGGTTGCTTAACCGAATATGTTGCAAATCGTTTAAACAAATAAACGAGGATGGTTTGACATTTGAATACTCTTCTTTAATTTGCTGAGTTAAATCGCGACCCAAACTTCGCAGGTAAAAACCTTCCATCACTGAATAGTGTTTTCCGCAAATGATGCACGTCGCATTCATCTTTGCTGCCATTTTACCACCCTTTTCCTTGAAAAAATTTATAACATTTGAATTTTAACACAGTTGTTCGAAAAGTAAATTAAAACGTTGCCGGGTTTTTCAAAAAAGCACCCATGATTTGATTAAACTTGTCTGGAATTTCCGCTTGAACATCGTGACCGGCGCCTTCAACTGCCAACGCATGAATGTGTTGCGGATTAAGGCGTTCCATTGTTTCAGCAAACCGATAATCGAAAAATGGACTTTGGACTGAACTAACGAGCAGTGTATCAACTTGAGTATGTTCCAACGCACTCCGCCAGTCTGCCCGCGCTTCATTAACTAATAATCCAAGATCTTCCTTTAACCGAAAAGGCTTTTGCTTCTTTGCCGGATGGTATCGTTGCCAAATCCGATCATCAAGCCCGTTCAACGTTTCGTGAACCTTGCGCCTCTTTAACAAGTTGACCCGGTAATTATCATCGGTTGCATCCAAAAAGCCATATGGCCACTCAGAATTGCTTAACATTTTTGGTGGTTGATCAATCCCCATTGCTCCGCTCAATTGAAAGCTTGGATAGTACCCAAGGAAGCCGTAAACAACCCCGGCTCCCATTGAATGCCCAATCAAAAACGGCTTCTTCAAATGCAACTGAAGAATTAAATCATGCAGGTCTTGCACCAGATCCATTACTTGAACCGGGCCGGCAATTGGTTGCGATGCGCCGTGATTTCGTTGATCGTATACAATCGCTTCATAACCGTGAGCGACAAGCCAACTGACTTGGCCAACCCAAATTTCTTGAATTCCGCCAAAACCGTGAACTAAAACCACTGGCTGGCCCTTTCCATATCGATGGCAATCTAAAGCGACACCATCGCGCATTTTAATTTTCATTACACTTTCCTCTTCTGCTTCGGATCTCTTAAAAAGACATATGTTTCGTCATCAGAATATTGCGGGGTGTACTGATAACCAAAATCATTGAAATTTACAATTTCATGATAATCATGAATATTGTTTTCAGCCATAAAACGGACCATTTCACCCCGGGCCATTTTGGCATACGTGTTATCCTGAATTACCTTATTTTTTTGCTCATTGTAATAACCAAAGACACATGAAATCATTTTAACGTTTGTATTCTTCATGTACCGGCCCACTTGATGAGCATACATTTTAGATGCTAAGTTAATGATCAAATCATCGTCTTTAGTCAGTAAATCAAACCAGGTTCGATTCCAAAATTCATGCAGATTCCGCGTGCCATTGACATGCGCCTTCGCTTTCATTTCAAGCCGGTATGTCACAACGCCGTCAAACGGACGCAACACCCCGTAAAAACTTGAAAGAATCCGCATATTATGTTGAATATAATCTAATGCCGGCTCAGTAAACAAATCAGGTGCCATGTATTGATACTGCAAGCCACAAAACGCTAAAATCGCCGGCGTCTGGTATTCACTTTTCAGATCCATTGACTTTAACCGTTCTGCATTTAGCTGAAATAGCTTATCACTTGTATGCCACAACTTTTTGAGTTCGTCAGTTGTCAAAGATTTCATGTAGTTCATGATCTCTTCGGCTTGTGACAACATTTGCGGTTGGGATAAAACATCAAAGGTATCAGTATCGATCTGCATTTGTTTGGCAGGTGAAATAATAATTTTCATTCTGCACCTCTTCTATTTTGCCAGCAGTTTCTCCATTAATTTGATTTGTGATGGATCGCTGTTATTTAAGCTGACCGTTCCTTGATCAGTTACCGTCGTCAAGCCATGAATTGCTTTCAGTTGGTGTTTTAATTGCCGTGCGGCGCCATTACTCCCATCATAAATGGCAACAGCTTGACCAACAACTTCTTGAATTGCCGCTTGAACAAATGGGAAATGGGTACATCCCAGAACGACGGCATCAACGGGCAAATGATCATCCAAAATTTGATGTAAATAATTCTTCACATTAGTTGAATCAAGTTCGCCGCGTTCAACGTATTCAACTAAATTCGGTGCCGGAACTTTAATGATTTCCGCATTCGAGCCTAACTCCCGGACCCGGTTTTCAAACTTAGTTCCCGCTAACGTTAATTCCGTTGCCATTGCAATGACTTTTCCGTGCGGATAATCGATTGCCGCTGGTTTGATTGCCGGCTCCAATCCGATGATCGGTAAATCATATTCTTCCCGCAGCCGGGCTGCCGCCGCACTGGTTGCTGTGTTGCAAGCAATTACGATTGCCTTGACATTATACTGATGGATAAACATTTCAATAATATTTTTTGTAAGTTGATAAACCTCTTCTGGGGTACGGATCCCGTATGGTGCGTTGGCAGAGTCACCAAAGTAAACATAATCTTCATTCGGCATCAACTTAATGATTTCTTTAAGGACACTTAATCCTCCCAATCCGGAATCCATTACTCCGATTGGTTGTTTTTCAGCTTTCGTATTCAAAGTTCTTACCTCTAATTATTTCTTACTTGCTTTCTTTTTTGAGCGCCCATTCGCAACAATGATCTGCGTATGCGGACTAAACATTTTCCGTTGCTCAGCGGTGGGTTCGCGGTCCGTAATAAACGTTGAAATGATATCTAACGGACAAATCCGGTAGTATGATTTGTTGACGAATTTTTGATGTTCGGCAACTAAAACAACTTTCCGCGCTTGTTGAGCAGCAACCCCAACGATTTCGGCGTCTCCTTGATCAAGCAGGTAAACGCCATTTTTATCGATCCCGGAAGCGGCAATAAACGCCGTATCAAAAACGATATTTTGAAGTTCCTTGACCGCTAAGTTGGAGTAAAAATAACGGTTTTCATGGTTAAGTGTTCCGCTTGAGATTTTAACCGTTGTTTTATTGTGATCCGATAACGCAATACAATTATCAAGCGAGTGCGTATGAACAGTAAGGGCCATATTCAAATTCTGACATGTCTTCAATAAAATTGTTGAGGAGCCAATAAAATAAACGTGATGCGGCTTAAAATACTTTAACGCCTCCATCGCGATCCGTGTTTTTTCCTTCGTGAATTGTCCTAACCGGCTTTGGTAATTCGGAACACTGCGCCCAAAATCCAACGGTAAAATTCCCCCGTGCGTCCGGCGAACCTCTCCGCGTTCCGTAAGAAGTACAATATCACGCCGCGCGGTATCTTGAGAAACGTCAAATTCATCCATAATATCCTTCGTTGTTAGTTCTTGCCGTTCCTCTAATAATTGTTTAATTAGCTCAATTCTTTTTTCTTGAATCAAAATGACACCTCATTCCGTTCTAATCGGTAACATTTCAATTATAGTCTTAACATCTCGGATATTCAATAATTATAAGTAAATCCTTAAATTTCATGGACAAAAAAAGATTGTGATCTTTCATCACAATCTCCTCAAGTGTTTATTTAATTTTAAGCGATCTATTCAGCTTCTTCAGCAATCAACTTTGCAATCTCAATTACAAGGTCCGTTGCCTTTTCCATTGTATTGACATCGGCAAACTCAAACCGAGAGTGCATGTTATCTGCTCCAGTGAAGACGTTTGGTGTTGGAATACCCATGAATGAGATCTTTGAACCGTCTGTACCACCACGAACCGGGTAAATATCCGGCTTGATGTCTAAGTTTTCCATGGCCTTCTTGGCAACGTCAACAACCGTCATGTCTTTTTCGATGACTTCGCGCATGTTGTAGTATTGATCGTTCATATCAATAATTACGCGTTCTTGACCGAGTTCATCATTCATCTTCTTGGCGATGTCTAACATCATTTGTTTGCGTTGTTCAAATTTTTCACGGTCGTGATCACGGATGATGTAAGCTGCATGGGCTTCATCAATTGCCCCATCTAATGAAAGCAAGAGGAAGAATCCTTCACGTCCTTCAGTTTTTTCAGGAACTTCGTCAACTGGTAATTGACGGTCAAATTCCATTGCAAGCTTCAAAGCGTTAACCATTACGCCCTTTGCGGTTGCTGGGTGAACGTCTTTTCCTTTAAATGTGATCTTTGCACTGGCAGCGTTGAATGTTTCATATTCAAGTTCGCCAATTGGACCGCCATCAACGGTGTACGCCATGTCTGCGCCGAAATCTTTAGTATCAAAGTGATCAGCACCCGTTCCGATTTCTTCGTCCGGGCCAAAACCGACTTCAATTTCACCGTGTTTGATTTCTGGATGATTGATCAAGTATTCCATTGCTGTCATAATATCAGCAATCCCGCACTTGTCATCGGCCCCAAGTAAAGTGTCACCGCTTGTTGTAATTACGGTGTGGCCCTTTGACTTCTTCAAGTTTGGAAATTCCTTTGGTGATAATGAATATTCTGCATCACCTAATTTAATATCTGATTCGCCATCATAATTTTCGATGATTTGCGGTTGAACATTTTCAGCATTGAAATCAGCCGTATCCATGTGTGAAATAAAGCCGACTTTCTTAGCAGTTTTTCCTGCTGGAAGATTGCTTGGCAACGTTGCAAAAACATAGCCGCTTTGATCGTTTAACCGAACATTTTGCATTCCAATCTTCTTTAATTCAGCCATTAAATCCTTTGCAAATTCAACTTGTGATTGAGTTGATGGAATCGTTGTTGAATTTTCATCTGACCGCGTGTTTTTCTTAACGTATGAAACAAACCGTGGAATTAAAGTTTCGTATTTTGCCATCTTTTTCAGGCCTTTCTTTGATTGATTTTAATATGTTTTAATGATACCGTTTTTGTTCTTTTATTGTCAACTTTTCTAACATGAAAAAAGGTTGCGCCATTAACCGCAACCTCTCCTAGTTTTTACATAAACTGATATGGATTTGTATTTAATTTTGACTGATAAATATCAATTTGCCAGTCATTTTCCTGACTCCACTTTTGGAACAGCTTTGTCAAATGCGGTTTGCATTCAGATTCAATGTAGTGCCCTGCGTCAACAGCGCTCATTCCGGAAGCTAAGATATCATGACCTACATGATACGATACATCCCCCGTCAGATATAGATCAGCATTTTTACTCAAAGCTTGCGGATAGAACCGCGCACCTGAACCGCCAAGCAATGCAATCCGTTGAACTTTTTGATCGATATCCTTTGAAATGACGCGAACGCCTGGAATATCAAAAACTTCTTCGCATTTAAGTGCAAATTCCTTAACCGTCATTGGTTCAGGAAGATTACCAACCCGGCCCATGCCGTATTCTTGACCAAGACCGTTAACTTCATGCAAGTCATACATAAAGTCTTCTTGCGGATGATTATCCTTCATGGCCTTTAAAACTCGATCTTTAATTCGTGCAGGGAAGAAAACTTCGATCTTTTCTTGAACAACTTCGACCATTTCATCCTTATCATCGCCACTGTATGAATGTTCATCATCGCGTGGGATGAAACGGCTGGTACCCGTCAATGAGTATGAACAATCGCGGTAGTTAGCCAAATTGCCGGCACCTGCAGCATTTAACGCATGCCGCATTGAATCCGCTGTGTTTGATTGGGTAAAGACTGCCAACTTGTACATCTTTTCTTCCCGGGTCGGCATCATTGGAATCGTATCTTGAAGATCAAATAAGGCAGCTAACCAATCATTCATTCCACCGTTTGCATTATCAAGGTTAGTGTGGGCCCCATAAACCGTAATGTTATGCTTAATCAGTTCAGCATACATTTGATTTTGCGGAATTGACAAATCAAATGGTTGGACTGGCCGAAACATTGCTGGATGGTGCGCAAAGATAAAATCAACATGCTGGTCGATTGCCTCTTGAACCGTCTCCGGCCGCACGTCCAACGTGACCATCATTTTGTGAACTTCTTGATTTAAATCACCAAGTTGAAGCCCAACCGGATCGCCATCTTCAGCCATCCATTTGGGTGCAAATTCTTCAAACCGGGAAATAATATCTTTAACTTTTACCATTGGCTAACACCCCTCTAATTAATTCGTTCTCAGCCTTTAACTGAGCAAGTCGCTGGGTCGGCGGATTCGTTGCTTTTTGCATTTGGCGAATTGCCTTTTCATTCTTCGCAATTTCTCTTTCCCATTTTTTCGTAAAAGCATCATTTTGGTGGTGCCTTAAAATCGAACCGAAAAAGAGATCTTCCGCACTTAACTGAACCGGTTGATCTGTATATTGGGCAACGATGATTTCATAAATATGGTCATCTTCTTCAAGAATATCTTCATGCGTGACCTGATAATGATTTGCTTGAAGCCATTGCCGCAAAACGTTGCTTCCGACATTCGGCTGTAAAATCAATAACGGATGATTTTGCAACTTGGATTTGTCTTTTTCCAAAATATTGCGGATCAAGGTTCCGCCCATGCCGCAAATCGTAATCGTATCAATTTGATCATCATCTTCAATGGCTTTCAAACCATCAGCAAAGCGCGGAAAGATTTTCTCTTCCAAATGTTCGCGTTGAATTTCGTGAACCGCATTTTCATACGGTCCCTTTACGACTTCGCCAGCAACTCCATAATCAATTATATGATTAATTGCTAAATTTGCGGGTAAATATGCATGGTCCGACCCAATATCGGCTAACCGGGCTCCCTGAGGAACATACGCTGCCGCTTTTGCTAATCGTTTTGATAAATGATATGTGTCCAAAACTAAACCTCGTTTATCTCATGAAATCTTTTAACTGCTTTGACCGTGATGGATGTCGTAGCTTCCGTAATGCCTTGGCCTCGATCTGCCGGATCCGTTCCCGGGTTACACCAAAGACCTTCCCGACTTCTTCAAGCGTCCGGGTCCGCCCATCATCAAGACCGAACCGTAACCGCAAAACATTTTCTTCTCGATCGGTCAATGTATCAAGAACGTCGTTTAATTGTTCCTTCAATAATTCATAAGCCGCATGATCGGCAGGACTCGTTGCATCCTGGTCTTCAATGAAATCTCCTAAATGCGAATCATCCTCTTCACCAATCGGCGTTTCAAGTGAAACTGGTTCTTGCGCAATCTTCAAAATGTCCCGCACTTTTTGCGTTGGCATGTCCATTTCAGCCCCAATTTCTTCCGGGATTGGTTCCCGGCCGAGATCTTGCAGCATTTGCCGTTGAATCCGAATCAGCTTATTGATTGTTTCAACCATGTGAACCGGAATCCGAATTGTCCGCGCTTGGTCAGCGATTGCTCGCGTAATCGCCTGCCGGATCCACCAAGTTGCGTAAGTTGAGAACTTGAATCCTTTGCGGTAGTCGAATTTTTCAACCGCCTTCATCAGACCCATGTTTCCTTCTTGAATCAGATCAAGCAATGACATTCCGCGGCCAACATACCGCTTAGCAATTGAGACAACTAACCGTAAGTTAGCTTCTGCAAGGTGTTGTTTAGCTTCTTCATCTCCCTGTTCAATTTTCAATGCCAGTTCCTTTTCTTCATCAGCTGAAAGCAATGGCACCCGGCCAATTTCTCTTAAATACATCCGAACTGGATCACTGGCTTTAGCCCCAGTTAAAAGCGAGGCTGAGTTTTCTTTCTTTGCTTCTTCAGCAGTGTGATCAGCGGTCCTTAAACTGGCTTTACTCGGCTCCCCGTTTTTGTCGACAACAGAAATACCGGCATCTTCAACTTGTTCGATAAATTTATCCATTTGATCAGCATCTAAATTCATTGGCTCAACAAAACGCTTGTTAAGTTCATCGTATTGAACTTTTCCTGCCTTTTTGTATTCTTTGATCAGTGAATTCAATTTGTTCTTAAATTCTTTTTCATTCATTTTTGAATCTGCCAAGTTGGATTCCTCCTTTAGTTTCGATCCCATTCGAAATATCTTAGTTCACTTTATTCCCTAGTCAAGAAAGTCTTTTAATTGTTTCGACCGTGATGGATGCCGTAACTTCCGTAATGCCTTAGCTTCAATTTGCCGAATCCGTTCCCGCGTTACGCCGAAGACCTTTCCGACTTCTTCAAGCGTCCGGGTCCGCCCATCATCAAGGCCAAACCGCAACCGTAAAACGTTTTCTTCCCGATCGGTTAATGTATCGAGAACGTCATTCAATTGTTCTTTCAATAATTCATAAGCCGCATGATCGGCAGGGCTCGTTGCATCCTGATCTTCAATGAAATCTCCCAAATGCGAGTCGTCCTCTTCACCAATCGGCGTTTCAAGTGAGACCGGTTCTTGCGCGATTTTCAAAATGTCCCGCACTTTTTGCGTCGGCATGTCCATTTCAGCCCCAATTTCTTCTGGAATTGGTTCTCGGCCAAGGTCTTGCAGCATTTGCCGTTGAATCCGAATCAGCTTATTAATCGTTTCAACCATGTGAACCGGAATTCGAATTGTCCGCGCTTGGTCAGCGATCGCCCGCGTAATCGCCTGCCGAATCCACCATGTAGCGTACGTTGAGAACTTGAATCCTTTCCGGTAATCGAACTTTTCAACGGCCTTCATCAAGCCCATGTTTCCTTCTTGAATCAAATCAAGGAATGACATGCCCCGACCGACATACCGCTTGGCGATTGAAACCACCAACCGTAAGTTGGCTTCAGCCAATTTCTTTTTGGCTTCCTCATCACCCTGTTCGATCCTTACAGCTAAATCAATCTCCTCATCTGCCGTTAGTAAGTTAACTCGACCAATTTCCTTTAAATACATCCGAACCGGATCGTTGATCTTCACGCCAGACGGAGCTGAAACGTCCTTTTTCGCTTCTTCAGCGGTGTGGTTAGCAGCTTTCAAACTTGCCTTACTTGGTTCACCGTCTTCATCAACGACTGAAACCCCAGCATCTTCAACTCGTTCGATCAGCTTATCCATTTGGTCAGCGTCAAGGTGCATCGGTTCCGCAATTCGCTTGCTTAATTCATCATATTGAATTTGACCTTTTTTCTTATATTCTTTAATTAAAGCATTAACTTCTTTTTTAAACGTCTTTTCATTAAATGCTGGTTCTTCAGTTTGAACTTTCTTCTTTGCAGGCATTCTCAATTCCTCCTATTAGTTCTCTGATTTCATTAAATCTTTTTGGCGCAAAAGATTTGTTTTTTCCATAATCAATGACATTAAGTTATCGCTATCATTCATCCGTTTGGCCTTCTTGATCTTTTCATCAAGCCGTTTAATTTTCTCATCAAGCGGATATTCATTCATAATTAGCGAAATGCAATCCTCAATTTCTTGATCAGTTGCCATTCCCTGATACTCTTCCATCAAAAGCTCAGTTGCTAAGGAATGCAGTTGATCGTCACTTATCATTTCCAAAAATTTTGCATCATCAAATTCTTCATCATGGTTAAAGTATTCCTCAGCTAACAAATAAAGGGTTTGGTAACTTTGATGAATGAAATTAAAGTCTTCCAGTTCACGGACCTTAAACCACACATCCCGTTCATGCAGCATCCGGTAGAGCAATAACCGTTCAGCCCGTTCAACGCGCGAATACTTCGGCTTTTCAAAGGATTCGGTAACCGTTGTGATCGTTTTTTGGTAATTTGCAAATTCCTGTTCCGTTGTTTGAGCATTCGCCCTCAGATTGGTCTTTTCCCGCGCCTGTTGCTCAGCCATCAAAGATTGCAGTTGGCTTTCAAGGTTGCGGTATTCAACGCCAAACTTCGATGCTAACCGGTTTAAATACAAGTCACGCTCGATTGGATCTTTAACCGTTACCAGTTCTTTCAAAATATCGGAAATATATGCTAACTGGTCGTTTTCATTTTCAAGGTTGCGGTTGCGCGCATAAAAGTGCATGAAAAAGCTTAACGGTGTTTCATGCTGATTCTGCACGATTTCACGAAACTTTTCTTCGCCATACTTTTTAACGACTTCATCCGGATCAAGTTTATCCGGTAAATTAATGACTTCCAGATCAAAGCGTTCACTTGGACGAATGATTTCTAACGCCCGTTTCGTCGCGTTTTGACCGGGATCATCCCCGTCGTAACAAATCGAAAGCTTCCGCGCCTGATGCGCTAAAATTCCAATTTGTTCATCCGTTAAACTCGTTCCCATTGACGCAACGCCATTCTTAACTCCAGCCCGATAAGCGGCCAAGACATCCATAAACCCTTCAAAAAGAATTACTGATTTAGTTTGGCGAATCGTTGCCTTTGCCTTATCCAGGTTAAAAAGAACCCGTCGTTTATTAAAAATTGGGGTTTCAGGTGAGTTCAAATACTTCGGAACCGTCTTATCCTCAGTGTGTAATGCTCTTCCTGAAAAAGCGATTGGATGACCGTTTGCATCGTTGATTGGAAACATTACCCGATCTTTAAACCGGTCATTTAAGTTATCGACCGGATCATCGGCGTTCAGCGGCCGCTCAACAAATAATCCTGATTTGCGTAAAACTTGATAA
The DNA here is from genome assembly GCF_030518115.1 of Ligilactobacillus sp. 110_WCHN. Taxonomy (NCBI): domain Bacteria; kingdom Bacillati; phylum Bacillota; class Bacilli; order Lactobacillales; family Lactobacillaceae; genus Ligilactobacillus; species Ligilactobacillus sp. 110_WCHN. Next base: position 66,453 of record NZ_JAULLI010000001.1, on the reverse strand, counting down.
TCGATTTGCTTTTCCTTTACAAAGTTTTTCAAAATATCGGTTGTCGGTGCAAATCCTAGGTTAAATTCGTTGATCATGTCATCGTTTAACCCGCGATCGTGCAGGTAATTCAACGCTTCCTCACCAAGCTCAGTATTTACCAAAATATGATGGTACAGTTGTGTGGCTTGCGCATATAAACTGATGATTTTCCCGTTTTCAGATGATTCAGCGGCATTTAATGATCCAAGTTGCGTATACTTCGGATCAAGTGAGATTCCACTCATTTCGGCGACCTTTTGAAAAGCCTCTGGGAAAGTTAATCCTTCCGTTTCCATCACGAACTTAAAGACGTTACCACCCCGATGGCACGAGAAACAGTTGAAAATTTGTTTTTGTTCATTAACCGAAAACGATGGTGTCGTTTCCGGATGGAAAGGACAAAAGCCGAACCAATTTTTCCCAGACTTGTGCAACTGCACTTTTTGACTAACAACATCCAAGATATTAACCTCTGATCGCACCTGATCAATCAGCTCTGGTGGAATCCGCATTTGACCTCTCCTCTCTAAAAAAGGGTAAAAAACACCCACTGTTTACAGTCAAACAAAATGATACCGCGAATTGCTGTCGGTTGCAAGTTTAAGGCATTTTAGCCAAAAAAATTCCGATGGCGGCTACCATCGGAATTTCAAACTTAATGATTAATTTTATTTAACGTTCAAATTATCTAATTCACCAAAATCTTTTGTTAAATCAGCAATTTGCTTTAATTGCAAGAGCCGGTTTTGCTTTACATCTTCGTCCTTTGCCATGATCATGGTTGAATCGAAGTAATCGGTGATTGGATCTTTTAATGATGCTAATTGATTGAATTTTTCTTCTAAATCAGCCTGTTCAAAGGCCGTTGCAACTTTCTTAACCGCTTCGGCAAGCTTCTTTTCAGATTCATTTTCAAACAATTCAGCTTTCAAAACAGCATCGTCTTCAAAGTTTGGCGCCTTCTTTGCCATCCGGCCAACCCGGGTCAAAGCTTCGATTGTTTCCTTAAAGTCGTCGTCTTCAAGGTGCTTGCCAAGGATCTTTGCAGCTTCTTCAATATCAACGAACGCATTTTCAGGATTAGCAACCACCGTATCAAGCACATCGTGACGGAGTTGCTTATCGCCATTCATGATTTGGGCAAGCCGATCGATGATAAATTGTTGCATGTCTTTTTGTTCATCGCCTGGCATGATGTTCTTGTACAGATCTGGCCGTTCGTTCATTGCATTTTCAACGAATTTCAGCATCATCGGAACAGATAACTTCCAGTTGCGAGCAAGGGCAATGCGAACGATTCCTAAAGCTTGACGCCGTAATGCATATGGATCATTTGAACCGCTTGGAATCATTCCAGCAGCAAAGAATGCTTGGATACTATCGATCTTATCTGCAATCGATAATACCGCCCCAACCTTTGTTGTTGGCAATTCGCCTTCCGCACTGGTTGGCATGTATTCTTCACGGATTGCAGCTGCAATATTGTCATTCTCACCTTGCAAACGGGCATAGATTCCACCCATGACCCCTTGCAATTCAGCAAATTCGCCAACCATACCGGTTACCAGGTCAAACTTGTAAATTTGAGCTGCGCGGTCTAAATCAGCTAATTCTTGGTCGTTTAAGCCAACAAACTTTCCAATTTGAGCTGCCAGCAAGCGCACCCGGGCCATCTTTTCGTAAATTGTCCCGATTTTATCGTGGAACATAACCTTCTTTAAACGTTCAACGTAATCGGCAATTGATTGCTTTTGATCTTCTTCATAGAAGAACTTGGCATCTTCAAGCCGGGCAGTTAACACCTTTTCGTTCCCTTGAACGACGTTTTCTAAGTATTCCGTATTCCCGTTCCGAACTGAAACAAAGTTTGGCAATAATTTGCCGTTTTGATCAGTCACGTAGAAGAACCGTTGGTGATCCTTCATTGAAGTGATCAAAACTTGATCCGGTACACTTAAGTACTTTTCATCAAATGATCCGGCAAAGACCGTTGGGTATTCAACCAGGTTATTGACTTCTTCAAGCAAGTCTTCGTCAATCACGATCTTCCAGTTATTCTTTTGGGCAAGGTCATTGATTTGACCGCGAATCATTGATTTCCGTTCGGCAGCATCAACGATCACCTTTTCTGCTCGCAATGCTTCAACGTAGTCATCAGCACTCTTTAATTCAACTGGTTTTCCAAGGAACCGGTGACCTTGAGAAACGTTACCGCTTTCGATGTTCAAAATCTTGAATGGGATAACTTGATCATCTAACATCGCAACGATCCAGCGAATTGGACGAACATATTGGAAATCATTGGTTCCCCACCGCATCATGGTTGGAAATTTCAAGTCCATTGCAACGTCCCGCATGCCTTGCATTACATCGGCAGCCGCTTTACCTTCAATAAACTTCTTAACATAAACGTATTCTGTGCCTTTCAGTTCTTTGAAGAAGATATCATCAACTGAAACGCCTTGGCCACGCGCAAATCCTTGAGCAGCCTTTGACCAGTTGCCGTCTTTATCATAAGCGATCTTCTTAGCCGGGCCCTTAGCTTCTTCTTGGATATCAGGTTGCTTATCAGCTAAGCCTGTAACCTTAACCGTCAACCGCCGCGGAGTTGAATATGTTTGGACTTCATCAAAATCCATCCGTTGTTCTTTTAAGAATTTTTCAGTTTTTTCAACTAATTGGGCTGCGCTTGGAGTGACAACATGCGCTGGAATTTCTTCCAAGCCAATTTCCATTAAAAATGTATGTGACATGTTATTTATCCTCCTTCAATAATTTTTGACGTAATTCTTCGTCCTTAATCAATGGGAAGCCTAACTTCTTCCGTTCTTCAACGAAGACCTTGGCAATCGCCTTTGCCATGTTCCGAATCCGTGCAAGATAACCGGCCCGTTCGGTTACTGAAACAGCTCCACGAGCATCTAACAGGTTAAATGTATGACTGCATTTCAAAATGTAATCATATGCCGGGTGAACGAGGCCTTCCTTGATCAACCGCTTAGCTTCCTTTTCATACGTATCAAAGGCATCTAAAAGCATTTCTTGGTTACTTTCTTCAAAGGCATACTTTGAGTGTTCATATTCAGGCTCCTTGAAGATGTCACCATACTTTACCCCGTCAGCCCATTCCAAATCAAAGACTGAGTTAACATCTTGAATGTATGATGATAACCGTTCAAGACCGTATGTAACTTCTGAAGCAACCGGTTTAACTTCGAGACCGCCGACTTGTTGGAAGTATGTAAATTGGGTAACTTCCATTCCATCAAGCCAAACTTCCCAACCAACACCGGCACATCCCATTGAAGGGTTTTCCCAGTTATCTTCAACAAATCGAATATCGTGTTCCTTAGGTTCGATTCCTAATGCCCGCAAACTATCCAAGTATAAATCTTGAATGTTATCTGGGTTTGGTTTCATCAAAACTTGGAATTGGTGGTGTTGATATAACCGGTTCGGGTTTTCACCATACCGTCCATCAGCCGGCCGGCGTGATGGTTCAACGTACGCAACGTTCCATGGTTCTGGTCCGATTGCCCGTAAGAATGTATACGGGCTCATCGTTCCAGCACCTTTTTCAGTGTCATACGATTGCATGATCATGCAACCTTGCTTTGCCCAAAATTGTTGCAAAGTTAAAATAATATCTTGCATTGATAATTTCTTTGCCATTTCAATGCTCCTCCATTCAAAATTTTGAAGAAACGAATCAGCGCACAAAAAAATCCCTATGTAACGCCAATTCGGTTACATAGGGACGACTTCTTCAAATCGCGGTTCCACCCTATTTCTAGGAGATCCTAGCAGCTTAATTCGTAAGAAACTCCGAAAATGCCAATCATTAAAATTCGCATGTCTGCTTTCACCTGCCAGACTCGCTGTCTTTTGAACTTAAATGACCCTTTTTCATCAATGCTTCTCTTATATTCTGTCGCTATCATAGTCTAATTCGGATAGCTTGTCAAATCTTACTTACAGAACATTAAAACTGCTTCATAAATAATTGGCCCTAAAAGCGCAGGTAAAAAGTTCGCGACTTTAAAGTGTTTGATCTCTAAAATATCACATGCCAATGCAACGATCAAAAGCGAGCCAACAGCACTGATTTCATTAATCGTGCTTGCATTCAGCAATGGTTGAATAAACGAGGCGCATCCGTAAATGATCGCTTCATACAGGAAAACAAACGGTCCTGACAGCAATACACTATATCCAAAGATTGCACCATAAACCAGAGAGGTAATCAAATCCAAAATTACCTTAAAAAGCATTAAGCTTGTTTTTCCCGCAAGCGCGACGTCGAGCGGCCCGACGATCGACATTGAACCCACACATTCAATCATGAAAACGGTAATAAATCCCTCCGCAAAATGCGGGTCAGAAGTTTTAAATTTCGTTTTCATCCAATCACCAAAATGATTGAACTTGCCGTCAATGTCCAGCCAAACCCCAACAACCGAACCGACAACTAAGCTAACAAGCATTAGCAGCGGCTGTTTCGTTGCAATTGCTCCTTGAATTCCGATGATGCCAACACATAACGTTGCAATCTCCATCATTGAACTGATTTGTTTATCCGATAAGAACCGTTGTAACGGTTTACTCAATAATCCGCCGACTGTAATTCCGACTAGATCCAGAAAAACATAAAACATTTATTTCACCTAAATCATTTTTTATTCTTAGATAATTATCAAGTTAATTGGCAATAAATGCAAGCTAATTTTTAATTAATGGGTAAAGCCATAGGTCGTTTTCTTCTGTTCATCGCTATGATGAGCTAAAACGTGCGCGTGATCAAGTTCTTCCAGACAGGCCTTAAAGTCTTCAATAAACTCAATGGCGACGTTCATTCCGAGGTCTGCCCGGCAAACGATCCGTTGCACGATCAAATTGTTGAGATTATCCGGCATTGGGTACGTCGGAACTTGCCAGCCGCGCATCCGTAACCGGTCAGATAAATCGTATAAATTCCATTCTTGAGCGTGGTCATCTTTCAATGCGTAACACAGGATCGGTAAATGCTGTGCACCGTTGACAACTTTAAATCTGCCCGTCTTCTTGATTTCTTTAATAATATACTTCGCCACCTCATGCGTCCGCTGATGAATTTCACGATAACCGTCAAACCCGTAACGCACAAAATTATAATATTGACCGATGATTTGTGAGGCACTGCGTGAGAAGTTAATTGCCATTGTTGGCATTTCACCGCCAAGATAACTAACATTAAAAATCAAATCTTGTGGAACAAACTTTGCATCCCGCCATAGTACCCAACCAATTCCAGGATAAACTAAGCCGTATTTGTGTCCCGATGAATTGATTGAAACAACATTTTTCAACTTGAAATCCCATTCGATTTCAGGTTCAACAAACGGCGTGTAAAAGCCACCTGAAGCCGCATCAACATGAATATAAACTTTGTAATCGGTATGCTTGTTATATTCTTCAACTAAATCGTTGAGTTTCTTAATGTTATCGTAGCGTCCCGTATAGGTGATTCCCATAATGCCAACGATTCCAATCGTATATTCATCAACGTAATCCATTACGGTATCCATATTCAACGAAAGATCATTTTCATCCAATGGAACTTCTCGTAATTCAATATCCCAGTATGTACAGAACTTTTCCCAGCAAACCTGATAGCTTGAAGAAATTACAAGGTTCGGTTTGTGAGCATTCAAATCCAGTCCAAGCTTTTCAGCCCGTTTCCGCCAAGCAAATTTCATTGCTAAACCGCCAAGCATGCATGCTTCAGATGAACCAACCGTTGATGTTCCAAGATAATTGCCATCTTTCGGAGCATGCCATAAATCAGCCAAAATATTGACACACCGGTTTTCGATTTCCGTTGTCCGCGGATACTCAGATTTATCAATTGCGTTTTTCTCAAGCGTTTCCGCCATCAATTTGGTTGCTTCAGGTTCCATGTACGTTTGACAAAAAGTTGCAAGATTTTGCCGGGCATTTCCTTCATCTTCCAGTTCATCTTTAACCATCCGGTATGCCACGTCGGCCTGCATTGATTCCCGCGCAAGTTTATATTTCGGTAAATCAGCATCTTCATTTGGATTCCCAAAAATGGGATCCAAGTACTTTGACTCTTCCTGATCTTTCTTTCCAAATAACATAAAACATTCCTCCTATTTCTTTTGCTGACGTTTTAATTTTAAATCATGTTCTGTCAAAAATTCACCCCGGCCAATCGGATGAATAAATCGGTTGACGTCTTCACTGCGAACATGACGCAGTTTGAATTGATGATTGGCTTCGCCAAACCGATGACGAAATGCATAAATTACAAATGGAATAATGACCGCGATCACAAAACTTACAGTCAGTACAACTTGATACTTCCGCCCCTGAAGCGGTGATAATGTTGCCGGCGTAACGAACGAAACAATCAGTGCGAAAATCGACAATGCCAATCCTGAAAAGGCAAGCATCGTTTTACCGATTTTACCGCCGGGAGCATTATATGTCCGTTTCTTCGTTGAATACCGGTAAATCAGTTTAAAGTAACTGATAAAAATCAAAATATAGCACAACAGGTAAATTACCACGGTCAGTGAAACAGCCGCCAAAAACGAAACGTTATCCGTTCCGCCGCCAAAAGTTAAAATTGCGTCCCAAACGGTAACAATTATTCCTTGCATAATCAAAACTGGAACAGGAACCCCATTCGAATTCAATTTGCGGAAGGTCTTCGGTAACATCCCTTTTTGCGCAGCGATGTACATTCCCTTTGACGGGCCAATGATCCACGATGCAATTTCAGCTGCAACCCCAAAGGCAATCAAGAATGCCATCAGCTTTACAAACCACGTCATTTGACTTGTAAAATGCAGCATCAACGTATTAAACGCCTGAATGACACCCGCACTTAATGAAAGCTGTTTTTGTGGAACAACCATCGCAACGCTTAAGCCGCCAGTTCCGTCCAGAAAAATCGTTAATACCACCAGTATAATGATCACTAACGGATAATTTCGTTGCGGATTTTTCAATTCATTAACATGTGGGGCTGAGGCCTCAATGCCGCCAAACGCTAAAATAAATGAAGACGCTACAACCAGCGTTGAAAGTTGCGTAAAATTCGGCACAAACGCATGCCAACTAATTGGAATCTGACTATGCCCGCCCTTTACTAAATATAAAATGGCAAGCCCTAAAAAAATAACTGACGGAACCAAAATTCCGGCAACAAATCCTCCTTGAGCAATCTGGGCCGTCCGCTTGGTGCCCTTCAATTGCGTCAGAGTCAATCCCCAAAAGATAATTAAGACCCCAATAAACTTGATTACTGGATCGGTATTTAGCGCTGACCAGTTAAAAATGGATGCTAAAGCACCTAAAATAAAGTAACTCATCGTTACAAAACTGACCGTAACTTGAAACCATTCAAAAAAGATGGCGGCAAAACCCCATCGCTGGCCTAGCGCATTGCTAACCCAGCCATAGACGCCACCATCTTCCCATCCTTTTACACTTGCCATTTCTGCTGCTGCCAGTGAAATCGGCAAGAACCAAAAAATTCCGAAAATGATTACAAAAAATAATAAATATAATTTAGCCGTCGCAAAGGTCGGGTACTCGTAAACCGTTAATACCATCAACGCCGTTAACGAAAGAAAATCAAACAGCGATAATTTTCGACTTTTTCCCATATCAAAATCTTCCCCTAAAAATGAATTACTTCTTGGTCTTTAAATACTTTTCATAGTATTCTTCAAGCAATTCGTTGATCTTTTCAGCAATAACCCCATAGGCCTTGCTTGGTAAGTTGGCTTCTGAAACCCGAATAATCCCTGGTTGGGTCCCGAAACCAACTCCGTCCATTAAAATAACCCCATTGTCCTCAGAAAGCTTCATCAAGAAATCAATTTGAGCAAATGATTTTTCAAAGTACTTTCTGAATTGCTTGCCGTACTTCTCCTCAGCAAGCTTGTAAATATCGATCAAAGTATAGTATTTAGCATTTGTCCGTGAATTGTCCGCTTCAATTCCAAGCCCCTTAACTAAATCAGTATACCGCCGGTTAACCACGTACCGGCATTCATCGATATACGCATCCGTTGAGCCGTTTGCATAAACTAAGTGGGTCAATGCAAACAGAACTTCCATCATTTGTTGCGGCGTTGAAAGTCCGGAAGTATGATAAAGTCCAATTGACCGGCTATCAGCGGCAATCCGTTCGATAAACGGCAATTTATCCGGATCAGTTTCAACTAACCGGTACCGGTCATTGATTGCGGCCTGTTCATCCGCCGGCAATTCATGAATCAACCGGTCAAAAATGTTATTTTCATTCATTGCAAGCAACCCTAACCGCCAACCAGTTGCGCCGTAAAGTTTTGAAAATGAATAAATCAATAACGTATTTTCTGGCGCAACACTGTAAACGGTTTGAAAGCCATCAACAAATGTCCCGTAAACATCATCCGTGATGATCATTAAGTTTGGATTTTCCTTAACAACTTCCCGAATCTTATTTAAAACATCGTCGTCAAATGCCCGTGAAGCTGGGTTAGTTGGATTAACGATAAATAATGCTTTAATTGAAGGATCTTTTAATTTATCCAATTCGTCCGGATTAACCTTCCAATCATTATTTGGATCAGCTTGAAGCTTAACTTCAACTAATTCATAATCGTTTAACTTTGGAATTTGCAAATACGGCGTGAAGATCGGTGTATTGATTGCAATCTTATCCCCGGGCTTGATCAAATGGTTTTCAGCCAATGAGTGGAAAAGATATACAATCGCAGCCGTTCCGCCTTCAGTTGCTAATAACTTCGTTGAATCTGCAAGTTGCACGCCGTTATATAACGTTGATTCGAGGTACTTATTCAAAATAACTTCGGTATTTTTCAAAATCCGGTTCGGCGTTGGATAAGTATTTCCCATGATTCCGTTTGTTAATTCAGCAACGAAACCATCCAAATCCAAGTTCAATTTTTGTGAAACATAGTCCAAAATGTCCAAAATAAATTGGTCATTTTCATAGGCTTGCGGATCAAGAAAATCTTTTAAGCGCTCAGTGATTCCTTTCTTTTCAACGAAACCTGCTAAATCACGCCGATTGATCGTCCGTTGCGATTCATCGATCCCAAACTCCGTTAACCGGGCAAACGCTAATCGCGCCTTGGTATTGATCCAGTTTGGATTTCCTTTCCCTGCATTTAAAAATTTATGATTATTTTTCTTTGCTAATTTAAGCATTAGACTACTGATTTCAAAAGCTCCAAGTTTTTCTAAAGCTTTTTCTTGGCCAGCATCCATATTAAAATCTATCCCTTCTGCCTTTTTAAAATACACCTAAAAATTATACCAGTGTTTAAAATAAAATAAATAAGTTTTTAATTATTTTTATTTTTAAGAATTTTATCCCATGATCCCATCTGATCGATAAATTTTTTCGCTTTGACGTAAACGCCGACTTGACTGTTATAAATTTCATCCAGCGCCCGCCGTAAATTACGCTTCGTCGTTTCTTTTAAGCTGATCGAATTCAATTTTGTTAGATCAACAACGCTAAATTGCCGCAAAAAGTAAATCGTCCGTTTATCTAAATGTAACCGGTGCTCATCTAAATGCCAGTGCTCCTGGCATAACAGTCCGCCATACATTTCAGAATAATCAAACGGAAGATCATCGCGCCCGCAAACTGCACATGCCTGCCAGTTCGGTTGGACTCCAAAGCATCCAAGTAACTTAACCTCGATAATATTGGTAATGATGGCTGGATCATAGTCTTCGTCAATTAATTGTAACGCGGTTGCAAGCTGAGTAAACCATAAACTCGCCAAGTTTGGCTGATTACCAAATGCTTGGCGAGCTAATCCAAGAATATATGAGGCATACGCGTTAAGCTCAATATCTTGCGAAATTTCTTGGTACTGAGCAACTTCCCTCGTCGTCGTAATAAATGACAACCCATCATCATTGATTTTTCCAATATAAGTTCCGTGAGTAAACGGTAAAATGGCAGCTTGCATTCGAAAACCGCGTTTCCGCGCTCCCCGAATAAAAAACGTCTTAAAGCCAAAGCGGTCAGTTAAAATCGTTACTAGCATATCGCGTTCCCGGTAATCTTGTCGGCTGACAACAATTCCCGTAAACTCTTCGTCTGAATAACTTCCCACTAATTCACCTGCTTACTATTTCAAAAGTAAAACAACTCCACCGATAGCAACGATCACAATTGCAGCGGCAAACCATTTTTCATACCGGGTGAAAATCGGTTCTCCAGGAGCTTGTTCTTTCCGCGCCTTAATAAACAATGGGATTCCGATCACGTATGCAATAAACGCAATCGTCACGTAATTGATTCCAGCTGAAATCCCCATAATCAAGGTAAACAAGGCAGCCAAAATCCCAGTTATCAATGCACTGATCCGGCCTTTTTGTCCCGGATAATTTGCTTGCTTAATTGAAAGCTTGATCAAATATAATGCACTAATAAAGTATGGCGGAACTGTCATCGTTGCCACGATCGTATATGCCATTTGAAAGGCATCGTTTGCAAAGTGTGATAGCAAAATGATCAATTGCATCACGACCGTTGCTGCAAAAAGCGAGAAGATTGGAACATGCTTCTTATTTTCCTTTGCAAAAATCTTTGGAAACGCTCCATCCTTTGCAGCGGCAAACGGCATTTCGGCTAACATCATTGTCCATGATAACCAGCATGACAAAACTGAAACGATCAACCCGGCTGCAATAATCAACCGCCCGGCTGAACAGTGCATTGCTAACGTCAATAATTGAGCCGTTGATGGTGATACCATCCGGGCAATTTCACCGTAAGATAACAATCCTAACGGTAACAATGAAACAATGATGTACAATGCGAGACACATAAAGTAGCCGATCGCCGTTGCCCGCTTAACTTCAAGCTGTGACTTGGCCCGATCTGATAAGACAACTGCGCCTTCAATTCCACCGAACGCCCAAAGCGTAACGGTCATGGTCTTCAAAACTTGGTGGGGGATGCTTCCCAACGATTGATCATGCAACGCTGGAATTGATTGGGATGCACTGAAGTTGGTTGTAAACGTGACCCACTTAAAGTGAATTGCCAATGCAACGATGATCAATGCGATAACAGCCATCCGGACAACCGTCCCAACAACCGTTACCCAACCGGCTTGTTCAATTCCGTATGCAATGATAAACGTCATTCCCCATAAAATAATCGTGGCGCCAATGACTGATGGCCAATTATTTCCGCCGCTAAACTTTTCTGGAAAGAAATAATTCAGCGTACTCATAATCAAAACCGCATATGCAACGTTTGAGAAACACTCACAAATCCAGTAACCCCATGAAACAAAAAAGCCTGTAAACTTTCCAAAACCGGCTTCGCCATACTTGTATAATCCCGTCGTTAAATCCGGTTTTAATTCCGTCAGTTTCAAAAACATTGAGGTTACAAACCACATTCCAATTCCGACAACGATCCAAGCAATAATTTGAGCTTTTGCTCCTGCAACCGATGCCATGTTTTTCGGTAAATCAAAAATTCCGCCCCCAAGCATCGCACTCAAAACGACACTTGCCAGGCTTAATAATCCGAGTTTCTTTGTTTTGTTATTTTCCATTTAACTTCGTCCATTCTTTCAAATTTTTCTTTCTGGTTCATTATTTTTCAATTTCATGCATTCGTGGATGTCGATGGGCGAAAACAAGGCGTTTTATTTGAATTTGTTGAAGAAAAATTTTCATGTCATCCACAGTCCTTTCAATACTTTATTTCAAATTATACCAATTATTAATCAAGATTACACCTATTAATTTCGAAACCAACCGAATTATTAACCTTCATCTCGCAGTTATGCTAGACTTACTCGATAGAAAACAATAATTATTGGGGTGAATTAAATGACTTATCTGTTATACGGGGTCCTAATTATTATCGGTTTGATCACTGGCGGAATCACGAGTCTTGTTGGTGCCAGCGCGGTTACCCTGATTGTACCAACCCTTTCAATGCTCTTTCACGTTGATGTTCATACTGCAATTGGAACCAGTCTTTTCGTTGATATCGTAACCTCGATCGTTGTATCGTACAATTATTATCGGAAGGGCCATGTTGAATTAAAATCCGGTCTTTGGATCGCAATTGCGTCAATTATCGGAGCGCAAATTGGAGCAACCATCGCCAACCAAACTAAAGGCATTACCCTTTCCGGCCTGTTCGGTGTTTTATTAATTTTTTCTGGAATCAGTCAGTTGCGGAAAGCGAAAAAAGGAAATCAAAAACCGCAAAAACAAATCAATTTTAAACATCAATGGACTGAGATTTTAACCGCCGTTTTAATCGGGATCGCCATCGGAATTATTAGCGGAATCTTCGGTGCTGGTGGCGGCGTCATGATTTTGCTTGCGTTGGTTGTAATTCTTGGATACCCAATGCATACAGCGGTTGGAACATCGACCTTGATCATGGCCATCACGGCCCTTTCATCTGACGTAGGATATTTTACGCATGGACACATTAATTTCCTTTATGGAATCTTACTAGCTATCGGTGCTGTTATCGGCGGAATGCTCGGATCAAAGTATGCCAACAAGATCAATGATCAAAAGTTAGCTGTTTTCCTTGATATTTTCTTCATTATTATCGGCATTATCATGCTTGTGCAAATGGTAGGTTAATTCAATGAAACAAATTACATCTGACGTCTATTTAATGAAAATGGCTCAAACAGATTCCCGTGCCCCACAAGTTAATGTTTATTTTCTCAAAAATGAAAAATTATTAATTGATGCAGGTCCTGATAACTACCCATGTTATTTGGAATTACAACAAAATTTGAAAAGCCTTGGAATCGACCTTAAACAGGTATCCGTGGTTATAACCCACCACCATCCAGATCATGTCGGATTGTTAAAGTACTTTCCTGAAGAAACCGCAGTCTATGCTGATCCAGGAGTCCGATACTACGGAACAACTGCATATTTAAATGCAATTGAAGAACAAACCCAACAACTGCAAATCTTGGGCATTCCGCCGCATGCCATTGATCAGATAAAGGCTCAGCTTCAAAAGCGTTTTTTACCTTTCCTAGAAAACGTTAACTTTAAAGATTTGAATCGGTTACCTGTTTCTTCTATTCGGATTCACCGTTTACGCGGTCATTCACCGGCCGACATTGTTTTTCAAAAGGATAATTTCTTTTTTGGCGGGGACCTGATTTTAAAAGGAATTTACTTTAACGTTCTTTTAGACATTGATCCGGTTAACCAAAAACTTTGCCTTTTGAACCAGGAATACGAACAGAATATCAAGAAGATTTTAACGACGTTTAAAATCCAAACGTGGTGCCCGGGGCATGGCGATCCAATGAACCTTTCGAGTTTAGTTAAGGTCAACCACAAATACCAAAAACTTCGACAACTGATTCATCAACGAATCACTCAATCTTTTTCATTTTCTGACTATGATTCAGCAGTTCGTGAGATTTACAGTTACTTTCCACGTTTAAACGATTATTTTTATTTATCTGATATTTTAACGGTGATTAAATGAAAACGAGGTTGTGGTCCAAGGACACAACCCCGTTTTGTTTAAAGTGGATACTCCTGTTTAATTTTAACGTAACTGCCGCGAATCGTCCCCGCCAGTTTGGACCGCATTTTCGCAAATTTGAATTTACCTTCAAACTCTTTCGGAACGTCCATGTGGTCGCTTAATTTAAAGCCCACGGCCCGCTTTTGCGGATCATCGAGATCATACATTACATTGATCGACAATCCATTTTGATAAAACACGTATAAGTGACGGACACGTTCAGTCGTAAAGTCAGCCACTTCAAGCGGTTGATAATTAAATTTCAAATCCCGTTCAGCAACGATTCGATCAATCATTTGAATAATGTCTGGTCGCTCAGATGCTGGGAAAGTAACAAACTTTGTTTTAAAATGATTCCAATAATACCGGGCTTCATTGGCCCTTAATCCGGCAAGCTCCTCAGTAAATGGTGAACTTTCTAACCCTTCAATATCTACATTTTTAAAATCGATTTCGCCCATTTTTAACCTCCAGATTTGTAAATCTTACTAAATTATTTTGCTTTTTGCTTAAGAAACCGCCAATCGTAATTATTTAAAGCCGTTTTCTTATACTTTAAATTCAATAGCTATTACAATAAACTTGTAAAGAGAATTTTACAAATAAACTAATTATAAGGGGTTATCACTTATGGATTACGCAAAGGAAGAAGCAAAGTTATTAACGAAGATCAATGATCAAATTGAAAAACTTGATATCAATTTATCCAAGATGGGAAGTGCTGAAAATAAGCTTGCTCATTTCGCCGATCAAGAAAAAGCGTTACATGATCTGCACAGCATCATTCGCGATGGAAAGAAAATTGACCATGTCGAAGAACGGGCCGAAAAGCAATCCGAAAAAGAAGTCCAAAATTGGATCAATGACGAAAACAGCACCGTTAACAAAATTGAACGTAAAGTTGATGATTTGATTGGAACCCTTTCAAATGTCAGCGATGATGATTCAAAAATCAAAAGTTATGTTGAACAAAAGAAAGTGATTGGTGATATCAAATCAATCATCAAAGAATTCAGCAAATAATTAAGTATTAAGGGGAGACTGTGACATAAGTTGCAGTCTCTTTGTTATTCCCGCATAATCGGGTTCCAAAACAAACGAGCTACTTGGAAGTTCGAAACCTCCGAATCTATGCTGGCGCGATTCGTTCGCTTTTCTGCTTCCATCACGCTCGTTTTAACGTTTTATCACACCTTATTCTTTTTTATATTTCCAAACATTCAATTTTTAACAAATAAGTTTCGGGAATGGATCTTCCCCACCATCTGTTTTAACCGGGATCCTTGATTATACAACAACATTAAATACGTGCCATATGTATTTGGAAGATCTCCAATCATCACAACTGCCTGTTCAGCTGGAACCCAGTTAATTGCTTGCGTATTCAATTCTTTTGCCCGATAAAAATGAAATGTTTCGGTTTGTAAAGCAGTGAACGCAGATGGATGATTATTTAAAAAATCACGCAAAAACTGATCATCATTCATCAACTTGTAATATAAATGATTATCAGCCTTTTCCTTGTAAATCACTTCACGGGTAAGCTGATCAACGTAGTTATTATAATATGTTTGGGCGTGGGCTTTGACAACTTTAAAATGAATTTCAATCTGCGAATTTTGGCGAAAATGTTTAAGCTGATTGATAAAATAATTACAAATCGGTAAGTTTGAACGATTGCCGTTGATCCACCGAACGATATTATCACTATCCGTTACGATCATTATTTCTTGATACTGGTTCGCAACCGCCCACTTTAACGCGCGCACGATTGCTAATGCTTCTCCAGCATTATTCCGCGCTTCAATAAATCGCGTTTGCTGTCCCGTAAATCGTTCTTCATGAACAACATGCTTCTCCGCATCAACCGCAACAAACGCCCCGCTATAACAACCATAACTTTCAATGAATGAACCATCCGTGTATAAAACAATTCCTTTTTTACGAATATTTTGTAATAATTCCCCAAAATCAAGGTACCGCCGCAGAGTTGCTCCGGGATGTCCAATTAAAAAATTCACGACTCGTTCAGTTGAAAGGAAAACCGTTTCCTGTTCTTTAAAGTCAACCACATAAAAATTGCCAGTTATATTCTTCTGAGATCGATTTGGCACCTTGTCGACGAACGTCTTGGCCTCACCTAAAGTTTTAAAAGCTTTCATTTTTGCATTCGAAAATCCTTGAGTTTGCTTCCATGCATCAAGATAATTCGAATAAATTCCGGGGATTCGCCCTCGCCGAACCGCATAATATTTCATTCTTTCTCACCTCGCATGCATTATTTTACCATAAAAAGAACACACGTTCGATAATAATCAATAAAAAAGACGACTTTCGTCAGCCTTTTACTCTTCGTTCTCATTTAACAGTGCTTGCTTCAGTGCTTTCGTCTTACTTAATGAAAAGACCTCTTCATCGCCGTTTTTGAAATAGACTACGCGCATTTTGTAGTCGACACGTTCAATATTTTTCGGATTAACCAATAATGAACGTGAAACTTTCAATAATCCAGTTTCTTTTTCCAAATTAGCAATATTGTCGAAAAATTCATACTGCCCATCTTGCGTAACCAAAATTACCCGGTGAGCTTTATCTGATGATGTAATATAAATAATTTTCTTTTCTTCGAAGTTTAATACTTGGTTGCCAATTGAAAATGAATACATCTTGTCATTTTCAAGAGCCTTTTTTTCGATCCGTTCATATGCCAAATTCAACGTATCAACGATTTCGATGCGCATTTGCTCATAACCCATATCTTTCGTGATAAATCCAAGCGGTTCAACCTGGCGTTGAAGGGTTAACGGCGCCATCTCTGTATGGGTTGTAACAAAGATAATTTTTCCGCTAATATCGTGATTCCGAACCCATTGAGCAAGATCGATCCCGTTAATATCTGATCCAAGATCAATATCAAGGAAATAGACCCCTTTTTCAACTGAGCTTTCTTTAATGTATTCCTCAATCGCATGCGGATCTGATGATTTAAATGCCAACTTATATTGGTTTGGATGAAACATATTAAAATCATTGATAATCGAGGTCAAATTTGCTAATTGTTCTGGATTATCTTCACAAAGAATAATTGGATATTCCATGTTTCCAAATACGCTCCTCTTCGTTTCGAATTCAAACAATAAAGGTCATTATACAAAATAATTTATAAGAAAAGATTAAGATTTTTAAAATTCTTGAACTAATAAAAAGGCTGCGACTCTTATGTCACAACCTCTTTCAATTAGATTAATACCTTGCTATTCTTTATCTTCTTCAGGTTCATCCTTTAAAATACATTCAGCATGCATTACGTTTCCTTGCGTTTCAGTATCTAAAACAAATGAACCATTTGAGTAACGATCACTTAACGGATGATCAGCAGGATCAATTGAGACAATCTCATTATGATCGGTGATCACGTGAATTTCTTGACCCGATTTGATCAGTACAACCGCTGCAACGCGGTGCGGATTGCGTTTCAATTCACGTAGAACTTGAACCCCGCGCCGTGCCCGGGTCGTTTGTGGAATTTCGCTGACCTTCATTTGCTTAAATGCTCCGCGGTGAGTAATAATGCCGATTACTGCATCATCATTGACTAACTTAACTGCGCTCAAGTAATCATCCCGCAGATTCATGTTCTTAACTCCGGCGGCCTTAGCCCCTAAAACAGAGACTTCACTTAAATCATAACGTAAACCATAACCGCCATGAGTAATCGCAAGGACTTGCCGTGGTTGGTCATCGTTGACAAATTCAACGGTTAAAACTTCATCCGTTGGGGTCTTTAACTTAATATACATGCTGGCCCGTGAGCGATATGTTCGCCCTGGTTGCAAATCAGCTAACTTGGTCTGTTTGATCAGTCCTTCCTTCGTTGCAATTACAAATTTGCCATCTGCTTTCAAGGATTTCAAAACTTCAACGTGCAAAACAAATTCATCTGCATCCAAGCCAATCGTTTGGGAAAGGTGTTCGCCCGTATCTTTCCAGCGCATTTCCGTAATTTCGTGAACTGGCCGATAAATCATATTTCCCTTGTTCGTAAACATTAAAACATGATTTAAAGTATTGACTTTTCCTTGGAAAACGGGCTGATCTTCGTCACGCAACCCATTGTCCTGTTCACCTGAAGCCGTGTATGATCGAATCGATGAACGTTTGACGTAACCTTGCTTCGAGATCAAGACCATTACGTCCTCTTCGGCAACCGTAACCTTGGTATCGATCTTCAATTCTGAAATTTCATCCTGAATTTCGGTCAACCGCGCAGAACCATATTTTTTAGCCACTTCTTGTAATTCAGTTTTAATAACCCCATCAAGTTCTTGCGGGTCATTCAAGATTTGTTGGAACCGCGTAATTTTTTCGGTTAATTCAGCAGCTTCCTTTTCTAACGCCGTTACATCAGTATTGGTTAAGCGATACAATTGCAACGAAACGATTGCTTCCGCTTGTTTTTCAGTGAAATCATACTTTGAAACTAAATTATCCTTTGCATCCTTCTTGTTTTCAGAATGCCGAATCGTATGGATCACTTCATCAAGAATCGACAAGGCCTTGATCAATCCATCAACGATGTGTTTCCGGGCCTGAGCTTTATCAAGGTCAAACTTGGTCCGGCGGCCAGTAACTTCCCGTTGATGATCAACGTAAGCACTTAAAATTTGCTTCAAGCCAACATGTTCCGGCCGCTTATTATTGATTGCCACCATGTTGAAGTTATACGAAATTTGCAAGTCGGTGTTTTTAAACAGGTAATTTAAAATTCCTTGAGCTTGCGCATTGCGCTTCAACTCAATCACGATCCGTAATCCTTCACGGTCACTTTCGTCTCGAACTTCCGCGATTCCTTCAACCTTCTTCAAAAGGCGAATTTCATCGATTTTCTTGACTAGCAATGACTTATTAACTTCATACGGAATCTCAGTGACAACAATTTGCTGCTTGCCGCCCTTAATTTTTTCAATCGAAGTCCGTGAACGAAGAACAACTCGTCCCCGGCCTGTCCGATAAGCCTTCTTAATTCCATCAATTCCTTGCAAAATTCCCCCGGTTGGGAAATCAGGCCCCTTAACGAATTTCATCAAATCTTCAAGGGTTGCATCGGGATGATCCATTAAATAGATCGTTGCTTGAATCGTTTCGGCAAGATTATGGGTTGGAATTTCAGTTGCATAACCGGCAGAAATTCCGGTTGCTCCATTAACCAATAAGTTTGGAAAGCGCGCCGGTAAAACGGTTGGTTCGTATTCGGTATCATCAAAGTTCAGAACCATTTCAACCGTATCCTTATCAATGTCCTTCAACATTTCAGATGCGATTTCAGATAACCGCGCTTCAGTATACCGCATTGCAGCCGCCGGATCGCCGTCCATTGAACCGTTATTTCCATTCATTTCAATTAACGGTTCCCGCAATTTCCAGTCCTGACTTAACCGAACTAATGCTTCATAAATTGAGGAATCGCCATGCGGGTGAAAATTCCCCATAACATTTCCGACCGACTTCGCTGACTTGCGGAAAGCTTTGTCATAGGTATTTCCATCTTCATTCATTGCATAGAGGATCCGCCGTTGAACCGGCTTCAATCCATCCCGAATATCAGGCAGTGCCCGTTCCTGGATGATATATTTTGAATACCGGCCAAACCGTTCACCCATAACCGCTTCAAGGGATAATTCCTGAATGTTGCTTTGTTTACTCAACTGCTAGTCCTCCTTTTCATCTGGATTGTTAAGAAAATCATCATCAAAAAGGGATTCTGAATAATATTCTGCTTCCTTAGCCGAATCTGCATTTCCAGTTCCGTGAGCTCCTTCAGCAGCAACCGTATCTAACAGACTGCCATCTTCTTCAAGTGAAAACTTAACGTTGCGCTCGATCCATTTCCGTCGGGGTTCAACTTTATCACCCATCAACGTTGTGACCCGCTTTTCGGCAACTGCTTCATCGTCGATCTTTACCCGTACTAACGTCCGCGTTTCAGGATTCATGGTCGTTTCCCATAACTGATCAGCGTTCATTTCACCAAGTCCCTTAAACCGTTGCAACGTATAACCCTTGCCAAATTCTTTCGTTGCCTGTTGCAATTCATCTTCGGTCCATGCGTATTGAACCTTTAACTTCTTCTTAACTTTCTTTTGCAACTTATACAATGGTGGCAATGCAATGTATACTCGACCAGCATTGATCAACGGCCGCATGTACTTATAGAAGAATGTCAGTAATAACGTTTGAATGTGCGCGCCATCGGTATCCGCATCGGTCATAATAATGATCTTATCGTAATTGGCATCTTCAAGTTTGAAATCAGCACCAACGCCGGCCCCAATCGTATAAATCATTGTATTGATTTCTTCATTTTTAACAATATCTTGCAGCTTGGCCTTTTCAGTATTTAAAACCTTACCTCGAAGCGGAAGAATTGCTTGAAACTTTCGGTCACGGCCTTGCTTAGCTGAACCGCCGGCAGAATCCCCTTCGACAAGGAACAATTCATTCTTCTTCGCGTTTTTCGATTGCGCAGGCGTCAGTTTCCCTGAAAGCAATTGATCCTTTTTCCGCCGCTTCTTTCCGTTTCGGCTTTCATCGCGGGCTTTCCGCGCTGCTTCACGGGCATCCCGCGCTTTCATTGCTTTTCGAACAAGGTCTTGGGCAAACTCTCCATTTTCCATCAAATAGTATTGCAACTGCTCATTAACGACGCCATCAACGATTGACCGGGCTTCGGGAGTTCCCAATTTTCCCTTCGTCTGGCCTTCAAATTGCAATAATTCTTCTGGAATCCGAACCGAAACGATTGCTGAAAGGCCTTCGCGAACGTCACTACCGTCTAAGTTCCGCGCACGTTCCTTTAACAATCCCACTTTACGGGCATATTCATTAAATGCCTTTGTCCATGCTGATTTCATTCCGGCTTCATGCGTTCCGCCATCCTTCGTCCGCACATTGTTAACGAACGACATGATCGTTTCTGAATAGCCGTCATTGTATTGGGCTGCGACTTCAACTTCAACGCCGTCCTTTGAACCTTCAAAGTACATGACATCGCCCAATGTATCCTTATCTTCATTTAAGTACGCAACGAATTCTTTGATTCCTTCTTCGAAATGGAAAACATCCTGTTCCCCGCCGTCACGTTCATCCGTTAACGTGATCTTAACGCCCTTCAATAAGAAAGCTGATTCACGCAACCGTTCAGCCAGCGTATCGTAATTATAATGGGTCGTTGAAAAAATCGTTGGATCTGGCTTAAAGGTAACGGTTGTTCCGCTCTTCTTTGAAGTTTTACCGATTTTACGCAAAGTTCCAACTGGTTGGCCGCCGTTAACAAAGTCTTCTTCGTATTCAACGCCATCGCGGACCGTATTGACCGTTAATTTTTCAGACAAAGCATTAACAACCGAGGCCCCAACCCCGTGGAGTCCACCGGATGTCTTATATTCGCCTTGACCGAATTTTCCGCCGGCGTGCAAAACGGTAAAAATAACTTCGACTGTTGGGATCCCCATTTCATGCATTCCGACCGGCATTCCCCGGCCATAGTCTGAAACGGTAATTGATTCATCGGCATGGATCGTCACATCGATTTCTTTTCCGTATCCTGATAATGCTTCATCAACCGCATTATCAACGATTTCGTAGACCAAGTGATGTAGTCCGCGTGAATCAGTTGAACCAATGTACATCCCGGGACGTTTCCGAACGGCTTCAAGTCCCTTTAAAACTTGGATTGAATCGTCGCCATAGTTATTATTTGCCATGCGCTTCAACCTTTCTTTAATGATTTCTAGTTTCTTTTTTATTCTTTAATTCTAATAATTAGTTAAATTGACACGCTAAAGATTATAGCACATTCGCTGCCGTTCCGGGATGATGATTCAAATTCAAATTGTTCATTTTTTATTAAGCTAATTGTTTTCAACATAATTGCCGGAAGTGTTGGAAAGTGTTAAAATCGAGTTTGATATTCTTAAAAGGAGGTTACCGAATGAGCTGGAAAATTCCTGTAATGCTCGTAATTGGATACC
This sequence comes from Ligilactobacillus sp. 110_WCHN, assembly GCF_030518115.1. NCBI lineage: Bacteria > Bacillati > Bacillota > Bacilli > Lactobacillales > Lactobacillaceae > Ligilactobacillus > Ligilactobacillus sp. 110_WCHN. The sequence goes on along the minus strand of NZ_JAULLI010000001.1, from coordinate 44,820 downwards.
TTTTAGGTTCAATTCCCTCGGGAGTGTTGATCGGTAAGATTTTCTATGGTAAAGATGTCCGTGATTACGGCAGCGGAAACATGGGCACAACCAATACCTTTCGGGTTTTAGGCAAAAAAGCCGGGATCGTTGTTTTATTAATGGATTCATTAAAGGGGACCCTTGCAGCATTGTTGCCGTACTTCTTTCATTCAAGTGCCAATCCAATGCTGATTGCTCTTTCAGCAATCATCGGCCACGTTTTCCCAATCTTTGCCGGTTTCAAAGGTGGAAAAGCCGTTGCAACCAGTGCGGGAGCCCTGTTAGTTTATAATTGGAAGTTTTTCCTTTTAGCATGGACGATTTTCTTAATTACAATTTTACTTACAAGTATGGTTAGTATGGCAAGTATGGTTGGCTTTACGATCATTACCATCGTTTCATTTTTCTTTGGCGATCCGGTCTTGATCGGCGTGGCAGTTGTCCTAACGATTTTTGTTTTCATTCGTCACTGGAAAAATATCGAACGAATTAAAAATGGAACGGAAAATATGGTTCCATTTGGCCTTGGATATTGGTTGCGTCAACGCAAAGAAAAGAAAAAATAAAATAAATATTACATAAAAAGCGGTTGTGCTAAATAACACAACCGCTTTTACTGTCTTTAAAAGACATCAATCTCATATTCAGTTTTGAATGTTCGATGCGCTGCTAAATGATTGTTAGCAAATTTATGCTTAAAATCCTGATCTGAATCAACCGTATCAGCAATACTCCACCAAGGTTCAAGACAGACATACTGCCCTTCTTGCGGATAGCATGACCATACACCAATATACTTTGCATCCGCCGTCTTTAATTGAACTCCATGCCGCTGATCGTTATCGGTCAACGTAATCGTTGTTGGCTCCTCGCCAAGATCTAAAATTACCGCATCATCTTTGAAACGTTCATGACTCACTTCAATTTCAGATGTCCGTTCTTCTTTCAAATGATCAATATCAGCATACGGTCCGTTCAACGGAATGATGTTCCGAGCAGTTTGCGGTTCAAGCTTAACAACATAGTCATCGTAAAAGTGATCACCATCCATTGGAACTTTAAAAGCCGGATGTCCGCCGATTCCAAACCACATTTCTTCATCCGCCGGGTTTTCAACTTCATAGCCAACTTGAACTCCATTATCCGTTAACTTAAATGCTAATCTTAAAATGAAATCATACGGATATAACTTTTTCGTTTGATCAGATGAATGCAATTCAAGAACCACTTGATCGGCTTCAACCTTTAAAACATCAAAGTCCATATCGCGTGCAAATCCGTGCTGGTTCATATGATATTCCTGACCATCAACCGTATAAGTGTCATCCTTTAATCGTCCAACCGTTGGAAAAAGAACCGGAGCGTGTCGTCCCCAATACTTTGCGTCGCCACTCCACATATATTCTTTTCCGTTTGTTTTATTGATTAAACTGACTAATTCTGCTCCATGTTCATTGATGGTTGCTACCATCTTTTGATTTTCGATCGTAATTGCCATTTTTAAGCCTCCGCTTCAATTACAAAATGTAACGTGACAAATCTTTATCAGCTGCAATTGATCCAATCTTGTCTTCAACATATGATTCGGTAATCGTAATTTCACCCATTTGCATATCTGGGCCTTCATAAAGCAAATCTTCAAGCAGTTTTTCCAAAATTGTATGCAACCGCCGCGCACCAATATTTTCATTTTCATGGTTGACCCGGTATGCAATTTCAGCAATCTTTTCAATTGCTTCGATCGTGAACGTTACCGAAATGTTATCCGTTCCAATCAACGCAATGTATTGTTTGATTAAAGCGTTCTTCGGTTCCGTCAAAATCTTCACGAAGTCTTCCTTCTTCAATTCGTCAAGTTCGACCCGAATTGGGAACCGTCCTTGAAGTTCAGCAATCAAATCACTTGGTTTGCTTTCTGCAAATGCTCCTGAACCAATAAACAAAATGTGATCGGTTTTGACAATTCCGTATTTCGTTTTAATTTGTGAACCTTCAACGATCGGTAAGATGTCCCGTTGGACCCCTTCACGTGAAACTTCACCGCTATTTTGCTTGCCCGTTGATGCAATTTTATCAATTTCATCAATGAAAATAATCCCTGAATTTTCAGCCCGCTTAATGGCTGCAGCTCCAATATCAGCTGAATCAACCAACTTTTCAGATTCTTCACGGATGAAGACTTCACGGGCTTCCTTAACAGGTAATGTCCGTTTTACCCGCTTCTTGGGCATCATTGAACCAAGATCATTCAGGTCAATTCCCATTTGTCCAAGCATGCCTGATTCATTATTGAACTGTTGCCGCGGATCGTCCATTTCAATCGTAACTTCTTGATTTTCTAACAAACCGCGTTGAAGTTGATCCTTAACGCTCATCCGTTTACTTTGCGTTTCAGCATCAACCGGCTCTTCCTTATTAGGATCTTCAAAATTTGGTAACTTGCCCTGTTGCAAATCTTGCATCATTTTCATGAAATCGGCTTGTTGATTTTGCCGCTTTTCTTTTCGTTGTGCTGGAACGATAATTTTTGCTAATCGTTCATTTGCCTTTTGCACTGCTTGACTGCGAACCCGGGCATACATTTCATCCTGTTCCATCTTGTATGAAACTTCAATAAGATCCCGGACCATTGATTCAACATCGCGGCCGACATACCCGACTTCCGTAAATTTCGTTGCTTCAACTTTAACAAACGGTGCATTGACAATTTTAGCAAGCCGCCGCGCAATTTCTGTTTTCCCAACCCCTGTTGGCCCGATCATTAGCAGGTTCTTGGGCTTGATTTCTTCTTGCATTTCATCGTTTAATTGCATTCGACGGTAACGATTTCGTAAAGCAACTGCAACTGCTTTTTTCGCTTGCTTTTGCCCAATAATATACTTATCAAGTTCACTCACAATTTGACTTGGAGTTTTTTCGCTTGTTTGCATTTCAATTCCTCTATTCTTCTGGTTCTTCAACGATTACGTTGTGGTTCGTAAAGATATCGATATCCGCTGCGATATCAAGGGCAGCATGCGCAATTTCAGCCGCTGACATCTCTGGTGAATACTTTGTCATTGCAATTGCCGCTGCTTGAGCAAAATTACCACCAGAACCAATTGCAAGCACATCATCATCCGGTTCAATGACTTCGCCGCCCCCAGAAACGATCAATAAGTTATCCTTGTCACTTACGATCAGCATTGCTTCAAGTTTTTGAAGGGTTTGATCTGACCGCCATTCTTGAGCAAGTTCGACTGCTGCCCGTTTCAAATCATTAAATTCATTTAATTTCTTTTCAAACCGTTCTTCAAGATTGATTGCATCGGCAACCCCACCGGCAAACCCAACGGCAACCTTATTATCATAGATTCGCCGAACTTTCCGTGCTTGCCCCTTTGCAATTACCTTTTCACCAAGTGTTACTTGACCGTCACCCGCAATTGCGGTCTTTCCATTATGCTTTACGGCACAAATTGTTGTCATCGTAACTCCTCCTTATTCTTCATTAATTTTCAGTTCATAAATTTATTTATAATGTTCATTGTTAACCAATGGTCAAATTTAGTCAAGAATAAATCAATCACCACTGATACCAGTATTTTAACAAATTCACTTCAAAAAAGCGATTTAAGTATTTTTTCAGCAAAAAGAGACTCCGACATCCGTCGCAGCCTCTCTGAGATCTATTTTTCAATTGGTTCTTCATAATCACCGTTTGGACATACAACTTGCCGACCCTTGCGACTCTTTTTGTATACCAAATAGTGTCCATCTTTCGGACAATTACGTCCAACCGGCATATCCCATGAAACGAAATCACAATCGGGGTACCGGGAACATCCATAAAAAATCCGATTCTTCTTCGATTTCCGTTCAAGAATCTCGCCTTGCTTGCATTTCGGACATTTAACTCCAATTTCCTTTGTAATGGCTTTTGTATTTCGACATTCCGGAAAACGACTGCAAGCGTAAAACTTACCATACCGCCCCATCTTAACAACCATTGGTGCACCGCAAATTTCACAGTTAAACCCGGCTGGTTCATCTTTGATACGAACCTTTTCGATTTTGGCAGAAGCGCTATTAAGTTCCTTTTCAAATGGCTTGTAAAATTCATCAACCACCTTGACCCATTGACGTTTTCCTTCTTCAATTTCGTCCAGTTGGTCTTCCAGATCAGCCGTGAAATCGATATTCAAAATATCAGGGAAGCATTCCTTGATCATTTGATTTACAATTTCACCTAATTCGGTCGGTTCGAACTTCCGCGCAACTAGTTTTACGTAGTACCGTTTTTGAATGGTATTTAAGGTTGGCGCATACGTTGATGGCCGTCCAACACCGTTGCTTTCCAATGTCTTGATTAAAGCTGCTTCAGTATACCGTGCAGGTGGCAGCGTGAAGTGTTGGTTTGGTTGATTCTTAACCATTTTAACCTCTTCACCAACTGCCAAATCAGGCAACTTGTTATCCTTCTTGGAAGCATCCTGATAAACTTTTGTAAATCCTGGGAACTTCATTTGCGACCCGTTTGCTCGGTAAGTAATTCCATTTTGTTCAAGGTCAATCCGAGCAGTATCATAAACTGCCGGAGTCATTTGACTTGCAACAAATCGTGACCAAATCAATGAATAAAGTTTCATTTGATCCGGAGTCAAATACTTTTTGAGGGATGCTGGAGTGCGCATTACAGAAGACGGCCGGATTGCTTCGTGGGCATCCTGGGCCCCTTCAGGTAACTTACCGACCCGTGGTTTAAGAGCTGCGTATTCTGCCCCATATTCATCATGAATAAACTTCGAAGCCTCGTGCTTGGCAACGGCTGAAATTCGGGTTGAATCCGTCCGCATGTAAGTGATCAATCCGACAGCCCCACCGCGTCCAATATTGATTCCTTCATATAGTTGTTGTGCAACCATCATCGTCTTCGAAGTTCTAAACTTCAAGGAGTTGTTTGCAACCTGTTGCATCGTTGACGTCGTAAACGGCAATGGCGGTTGCCGCCGCCGTTCTTTCTTTTCAACGTTTGCAACCGTAAATGGCTTTTTCGAATCAAGATCAGCTAAAATTGCTTGCACTTCATCATTATTTTTCGGTTTAACCTTTTTGCCGTTCTTACCATAAAAATCGGCATTAAACTTTGAACGTCCCTTTTGGAATTGACCATCAATTGTCCAGTATTCTTCCGGAACGAATTTTTTAATTTCTTCTTCCCGCTTAATGATCAAATTTAAGGCAATCGATTGCACCCGACCAGCCGATAGCCCCTTTTTGATCTTGGCCCATAAAATCGGGGAAATTGAATATCCAACTAACCGGTCAAGAACCCGCCGTGCTTGTTGGGCATCAACCAAGTTCATATCGATTGATCGCGGAGTTTTAAATGCATTCTTGACCGTATCCTTAGTAATTTCATTAAATACGACCCGGTTTTTATCATGCGGGTCAAGTCCTAACAAGTATGAAAGATGCCATGCGATTGCTTCCCCTTCACGGTCCGGGTCAGATGCAAGGTACACATGGTTTGCTTTCTTTGCTTCTTTGCGAAGTTCTTTAATAACGTCGCCTTTACCACGAATTGAAATATAGTGTGGTTCATAATCATTTTCAATGTCGATTCCCATTTTACTTTTAGGTAAATCACGAATATGACCTAAACTTGCCATTACCTTATACCGTGATCCTAAATACTTTTGAATCGTTTTAGCCTTTGATGGTGATTCCACAATCACTAAATTCTTTTTAACTTTTCTCGTGGTTTTCTTTTTCGTTTTTCGACCTGTTGTTTTCGTTTTGGCTGCAGGCATCCAACCACTCCTTAACATTCTCTAAAATCGGTATACATGTTAGGACAAACGAATAAACCTTGTCAAGTTATTGTATTAAAAATTCTTCGAGAATGTCTTGGCTTTCTAAAACCGGTTTGGCTCCTTCACGAATCAAAAGGTTGCATCCGCGTGAAAGTCCCGCGTTGATTTTTCCTGGAATTGCCAAAACATTACGGTTCTCTTGCAGCGCAAGATTTGCCGTAATCAAACTGCCGCTGCGTTCCTTAGCTTCCGTAACCATCAATGAATCGCATAGGCCTGCAATGATTCGGTTCCGCTCAGGGAAATGCCATGCTCGCGGTTCTTCATCATAAACGTATTCAGAAATTACTAAATGATTTTGCATCATTTCATACTGAAGCTCCTGATTACATCGCGGATAAACCCGATTCATCCCGGTTCCAATCACACCCACCGTATACCCGCCAGAATTGATCGTTAGCCGGTGGCATAAGCTATCGACTCCTTGAGCTAGTCCGCTGATCGTTATAATTTTATTCTGAACGACCGGGGGGATCAGCCCTTGCAACACTTCGTGCGAGTATGAACTGTGCTGGCGAGCGCCAACGACTGCTAACGCTTTTCCTTGGAGCAACTCAAGGTTTCCGCGATAAAACAAAACGAGCGGCGGATGATAAATTTCCCGCAGCTTTTCCGGATAAGCCTGATCAAAAATCGTAATATATTTTGAAAATGCTAATGTTCGCTGCAAAAGATCTGTAGTTTCTTTTGAAAAGATCCGCATATACACATCACTTGCAATTGCATATTTTCCGTCCATAATTTGAATCAAATCATTTAAATTCGGAACCCGCTTATTTTGCTTAATAAATTGGTAAATTTTAAATTCAGTTGCCAATCCGATTCCAATACACGCCCGCACCCGTAAAATAAATTCTTCAAATGACATAAAAAAACTCCTTTCGCGCCCACCTATTAATAGTTACGCAAAAGGAGTCTGATTTTATTTAAATTTACTTACAGGTTCAAATGACTTGCGATGAATCGGAGTGATTCCGAAATTTCTCAATCCATCAAGATGATTGGCTGTCCCATAACCAACATTATGTGCAAAATCATAGCCCGGATAAATCCGGTCATAAAATTGCATTAAGTGATCACGAAATTCCTTTGCAACGATACTGGCAGCCGAAACTGACGCCGATTTAGCATCGCCCTTGATCAACTTCAACTGTGGAATCGAAGTGTCGATCGCCATCGCATCAATGATCAACTGTTGCGGAATAACTTGAAGATTTTGAACCGCCTGCAACATTGCTTTTCGCGTTGCTTGATAAATATTCAACTCATCAATTTCAGCAGCATCAGCAATCCCAATTCCAACAGCGACTGCTTGTTCAAGAATCAGCTGATACAATTCCTCACGTTTCTTTTCAGAAAGTTGTTTTGAATCGTTCACGTCAATCACATGAAAGTCGTGCGGTAAAATTACCGCAGCTGAAACGACAGGTCCAGCTAATGGACCGCGACCGACCTCATCAATGCCAGCGATCAAATCAATTCCCTGATTCCAAAATGACCGTTCATACTGCAGCCGGTGCTCAAATGCAGCTTCCTTTTCACGTTCACGTTTCTTCCGGCGAAAATAACTTTGAAGGGCCTGTTGAACTCCTTTGCGCGGATCATCTTGCAATTCATTAATGAAACTTTCAGTTGGATTTTCATTTAGTTGGGCTTTGATTTCACTAATTTTCATTTGAATCTTCCTGATTTTCACCCGGCAAAGAGTCAAGTGTATATCGTCCGAGTTTACTCTTTCGAATTTCAAAGATCAACCGTTCGCTTGCCCGGTCATAATCTTCCTTAAAGCCCATTTTTTTGGTTAAATTCAGCAACAAATTAACGGTTGTATCATGAATTTCATCTTCGGTTAGATGGTAACGATCCATTAATTCTGAAGGATGATTTTCAACAAAATATTCCAATGCGTACAACGCAACGTCATCTTTAGCATATAGCGTATCCTTGATTGCTCCGGTCAAAGCCAGCTTTTTGCCGACCAATGGATCTTCAAATTTCGGCCACAGAATCCCAGGGGTATCAAGCAACTGTAACGTCTTGCCGGCTTTCAACCATTGTTGAGACTTGGTTACCCCAGGTTTATTTCCTGTTTGGGCAATGTTCTTTTTAACAAGGTGGTTAAGCAATGTTGACTTTCCAACGTTTGGAATTCCAATGCACATCACTTTAACCCGTTGATTAATAATGCCTTTTTCTTGCCGCCGGGCCAGTTTATCCGCCATGACTTCTTTGATCTTCTTTTCAATAATTTTCAAAGATCCTTGATTACTGTTAATTGCAACCGCGGGCTGGCCGTGGTCTTCATAATATTTGACCCATTCACGGTTTAACTTAGGATCAGCTAGATCCGCCTTCGTTAAGACCCGAATCGTTAATTTATTTTGTAAAATTTCTTCGAGTTGCGGATTACGAGACGATTCCGGTAACCGTGCATCAACGAGTTCAAGCACGATGTCAACGAGTTTCAAGTTTTCCTTTACTTGCCGGACCGCTTTCGCCATGTGTCCGGGATACCATTGAATTACTGTCATATCATTCTCCTTAATTATCCATTTTATCTGTATATCCTTGCCAAACCTGATCAAAAATGCTCATCGAGGGCAAGTAAGATGCGTTCATTTCTAAATAATCCGACACTTCATGGTAATCATCCGCTTGTTTCGGAAATCCTTGGTCGTAAAACGCATCATTGGCAAACTGCGTGACCTCATCATGCTTATTCGGATCACGCAAAGACATTAAATACCGGTAAAAACTTTGCCGTCGCATAATTTCCTCCTACTTGTTTGGAATTAAAACTGAAAAATCGATTTGATTATTATCAAGATTCATTTTATTCGCTTTAATTCGTAATCCGTCCTTTGCTGTAAGTTTATCAAGTCGAAGCGTGATTACCTTTTGGGCTGAGTTGATTGCCACAATTCCCTTCAAATCATAGTTCTTCTTGATATAATTTAAAACAAATGCTGGCGGTGCATTCAAAGACCCAACTCCAACAGACTTAATCTTTAACTTAATATTTCCGTTTGAATCTAAACTTGGCTTGGCATACACAGAAAAAGTGATTTTCTTTCCTAAAACACTTGTCGTTCCCATTAAAACGGCTGATTTATTCAAAATAAAACGATACTTGATGCCGCTTCCCTTTTCAACATTCCGAAGCAGATAGTTAATCGCTGCGCTAAAGTTTTGTTCATTCATCGTCACGTTCACCTTGGAATAGTCTTTGGAAGCGACCTTAACAACTTGCGTTTCATTTTCCTGTTGGGTACTTGGAACCGTGACCTTTAACGTGATAAAAACTACAAAACTCAGCACGGCAACAAGTAAAATTGTAAATGCCCATTTCCACGGGTTAAATTCACGCTTGGATGACGTTTGATCCGTTCTTTTCATTTATTTACCTCTTTGTTGTTTCTGAATTCAGCCATGTTGTTCGATGAGCCATCATCACTTTATACAGCTGATCAGTCATATACTGATATCCTTTTAGATCGGGGTGAAAATGATCATTCGGTGAAAGATATTCATTCTTTTCGTGATGATCATTTAACGTTTGCTCAACTTCTTGACTAGACAGATTTTCAAGATTCATTTTACTTTGTTTCTTCAGTTCCGTTTGATTTTTGCCTAAATACTGTCCCTGCGATAAACGCTGATTGACGTTTACAAAGTAAACTCCCGGTTGGGCAGTTACCGTTTTTTTAGTTAATTCCACCCACTGGTCAGTATATTTTTGAAGAGCGGTCACCGTTGGAAAGTAAACATAAAACGGATTATAGACACTGATCACAAAAATTGGAGCCGCTGGATTATAATGCCGAACAGTCTGCATTAAGGATTCAACCTTTTGTTGATACTGCTTTTCCCGTTGAGGCATGATCGATGAGAGTTTATTCGCAAACAAAAGTTGAAAGTTATTTTGCAAAATTTGCATCAAATCATTTCCGCCAAATGTCATCGTAATGACATCTGCCTCACTAACTTGTTTTTGCATTGCAGGATCATTTTCTAACCGCGCTTGAATTTGATCCGTCCGATCTCCGGTTTTCCCATAATTATGAGTCGTTACCCTCACATCATAATTTTGCTGCAACTTCTGCTTGATCAAGTAAACGTATCCGCCCCGATTCGTCGGATCTTGCTGACCAAACGTTAACGAATCGCCTAACCCGACAAGACTGATTTTCTGAGAATGAGTCTTATGACGTACAGCCGATTTCGACACAGACACTTCATTTTTTAAATGGCCTGAACGCGAAGCAAGAAAAAATCCTCCGCCAATCAAGAAAGCTAAACAACATACTCCAAGAATATACCGAATTATTTTCTTTCCGTTGATCCGCACAAAATCACTCTTTCAATTAATTGCAATATACATTTATCATCGGACTTTATCTGTTTGATATTACCTTTTAAAGCTGAAATGTCAATAAAATGTATACTACATTTATTTTCGCCTATACGTTATAAACTCATATTTTAAATTTGAATCATCAAACCGCTGATCTTCAATTTTTTCAAAATCGGCATAATTAATCGCTGGCATTTGAGTATCCGTTTGAAAATTTTCCTTTACAATCGTTTGATATAAAATATCGACCTGATCACGATATAGTTTAAACAACGTTGCCCCGCCAATAATCACGTTCAATTGATTCTGATCTTGAGCTGCAAGCCATTCATCCAGTTCTTCTTTGGAATGCACGACCTTCACGTTAGGATCAGAAGTATCCAGGTTGGAATGTGTCAGCACGATATGCTTTCTCCCAGGTAAAATTCCCGGTAGGCTTTCAAACGTCCTTCGTCCCATGATCATTGGATGGTTCATTGTTTTTTCCTTAAACCGCTTCAAATCGGCTTTTAAATGCCACGGAAGATGACCATCAACACCGATTCCACCGGTTAGATCTTCTGCCCAAATATATGCTAACATGGCCAATCTCCTTAAACAGCAACCGGAGCTTTAATTGCCGGTTCTGGATGATAATCAAGGACCTTAATGTCGTCCATTTCAAAATCTTCAATATGTTTCTTTTCAGGATTCAACCACAATGTTGGGGCCTTGTGCGGTGTCCGGCTGATTTGTTCCTTAACCTGGTCAAAGTGATTCCGATAAATGTGAGCATCACCTAGCGTATGAACAAAGTCGCCAACTTCAAGGCCGGTTTCCCGCGCAATCAAATGCGTCAATAATGCATAACTTGCAATGTTAAATGGCACTCCCAAAAATGTGTCACCGCTTCGTTGATACAACTGGCAACTTAATTTGCCATCAACCACGTAAAATTGGAACAAAGTGTGGCATGGAGGAAGCGCACTTGATGGAACATCTTCCGGATTCCATGCCGTTACGATCAACCGCCGTGAATTAGGATTCGTTTTGATCTGTTCAATTACATTCTTAATTTGATCGATCGTGCCGCCGCGGCGAGTTTGCCAGTGCCGCCATTGAGCACCATAAACATTACCCAAATTTCCATATTTAGCAGCAAATTCATCGTCATCGAGAATTCGTTGACAGAAATCTTTTTTGACTTCGCGATAGACCTTTTTGAATTCTGCATCCGATTGTGAACGCAATCCAAAATCAGTCATATCTGGGCCTTGATATTCGTCACTTTCAACCCATTTTTTAAATGCCCATTCATCCCAAATATGATTTTTGTGTTGCAGAAGGAAACGAATATTCGTATCTCCTCTTAAAAACCAGAGTAATTCGCTTTTGATCCGGTTGAAGGCAACTTTTTTCGTTGTCAGCAACGGAAAGCCTTTACTCAAATCAAACCGCATTTGGTAACCAAAAAGACTTTTCGTTCCGGTTCCAGTCCGGTCATCTTTCATATGACCATGATTTAAAATATCACGAATCAGTTGTAAATATGGTTCTTCAACAATTTCTGTCATTCTTCATTCCCCTTTGCTCTAATCAATGTATTGTGCCAGTTCTTCCCAACGTTCCATTTTTGCCATTGATTTTTCATCAAGTTCATCAATTTCGCGTTGTAAATCGCCAAGTTTAGTATAATCCGTTCCCGGTGTATTTTCCATCTCGCGTTGAAGTTCGGAACGCTTTTCATCAAGCGCATTAATTTCCTTCTCAAGTTTTTCATACTCAAGCCGTTCAGCATACGTTAACTTGGTCTTTTCCTTCGGTGCATCCGCTTTCGGATGAGCCTCATCATTTTTCTTTGAAGCTTTAACCGCCTTCTTCTTTGATGAAGACTGAACGTTTGCCAAATAATCAGTGAATTTTCCTGAATACCGATCGATCTTGGCATTGCCTTCAAAAATATAAAGCTGATCAGCAACCTTATCAAGGAAATACCGGTCGTGTGAAACCGTAATTACCGTTCCATCAAAATTATCAAGGTAATCTTCCAAGACGGTCAGCGTTCCAATATCTAGGTCATTCGTGGGTTCGTCCAATAGTAAAACATTCGGTTGCTGCATTAAAAGTTTCAATAAATACAACCGGCGTTTTTCGCCACCAGATAATTTGCGAATCAGTGTTCCATGCATAAACCGTGGGAAAAGGAATTGTTCCAACAATTGCGTCGTACTGATCCGTTCACCGTCCTTATTAACAACGCTTTGTCCAACCTCATTCAAATAATTGATCATCCGTTTATCATCCGGAATTGGTTCAGTTTGCTGTTGATAGTATGCAATCCGAACGGTTTCGCCAGTAATCAGTTCACCATGATCCAACGGAATTTTATTGGCAAGGATATTTAATAAACTCGACTTGCCAGCCCCATTTAAGCCCGTGATTCCAATCCGGTCACCCGCGTTGATCATCATATTAAAGTCTTTAATGATCTGATGCGATCCTAACTTAGCCGATGCATCCTTTAATTCAAGGACTTTCTTTCCGAGACGTTTTGATCCTAAATTGATCTGAACATCTTGATCGACCTGAACCTTATGATCAACTGATTTTTGCAATTCATTGAAATGATTGATCCGCGCTTGTTGCTTAGTCGTCCGGGCCTTGGCTCCCGTTCGCATCCAGGCTAATTCTTTTTTATATAACTGCTGCGTTTTATGTTCCTGAACAAGTTCGCGTTCAACGCGTTCAGCTTTTTGGCGGACATAATCTTCATAGTTGCCTTCATATGCATACAACGTTCCAAATGAAAGTTCCATGATCTGGGTGGCTACTTGATCAAGGAAATACCGGTCGTGTGTAACGACTAAAAGAGCCCCTTTATACGAAGCGAGATATTTTTCAAGCCAGCTGATCGAATCAAAATCCAAATGGTTTGTCGGTTCATCAAGAATCAAAAGATCCGGTGCTTGAATCAAAACTTGAGCCAAACCGACCCGTTTCTTTTGGCCCCCTGATAACGTCCCGATTTTTTGATTTAAATCTTTGATCTGAAGCTGGGTCAAAATCGTTTTAACTTCACTATCCGCATTCCACGCGTCTTCCTGATTCATCTTTTTTTCGGCTTGGTCGTACCGGCGTTGTAACTTTTCATCTTCAGGATGTTCAGCATATTTAGCCACCGCATCTTCATACTGCCGAATCGTTTGAAAAACGGGAGCAGCCCCGTCAAAAACTGCATCCATGATCGTTTTAGTTTCATCCAGATCCGGGGTCTGCTTTAAATATCCGATTCGATAATCATTCGGCATAACAAGTTCGCCGCTATCTGCTGGATCGATTCCGGCAATTGCGTTTAACAACGTTGTTTTCCCCGAACCATTTGTGCCAATCAAACCGATTCGGTCATGTTCATTGATAATAAAATTGGCGTCCTTAAACAAGGCCTTTTCGCCGTACGTTTTCGTTAAATGTTCAACCCTTAAAGTCTGCATTCAACTCACACTTTCTACATAAAATTCTCACGAACAAACGTCAATAGCTGGTCATGGTCGTTTGCTAATTTGCCATCTAAAATTTGATCCTTAAGCGCCGTTAAGGCTTTGCCAAATTGCGGTCCCGGTTTCATCCCAAGTTCCTTGATCAAGGCTGAGCCATCAACGGCGATATCCGCGCTGCTTTTAATTGGCAACTTTTCATATGCGGTCTTGATTTCTTCATCCGTAACCGTTGACTGATTCAAAAGGTTAAGAATATGGTTGGCTGCCAACGTTAAATCCTTTCCCGTTTCAAATAAAACGTGCGGATCATCCAAACCGGCTTGATTTTCAAGCGCTGTTTGAGCTAATTCGACCTGGTTGATCAAATCGTTTGATGATTTCCAATCCCGCATCAATTTTGCGGTCTTTTGCGGTTTCAAGCCAAACATATGCCCCATTAAGATCCAACATTCAATCTCTGAATCCAGGTGCAACTGATCAAGCTTGCTCATGGCCGTTAACCCATCCTTAAAGTTGGCAAAGTCTGGGCAATACTGATACAGTCCCGTTGAAATAAATTTTTGAATTCCAAGTTGCGGCCGTTGCCCAAGCAACGTCTTGATCCATTCAACGTGAATTCGTTCAATCGCGATTTTCTCCAGCAAATGAGCATTATCTTCAATTGCCTTTTCAGTTTCGCTTTCAAGGTTAAAGTCTAACTGACTCATAAAACGAATACTACGCATCATCCGTAATGCATCCTCATGATACCGTTCATGCGGATTACCAACCGCCCGAATAATTTTATTCTTCAAATCATCAAGGCCATGAAAAAGATCAACGACATTTCCATCGGCATCCATTGCCAATGCATTGATCGTCAAATCACGCCGTTTTAAGTCCTCGTCTAATGAACGAACAAAAGTTACATGATCCGGCCGCCGAAAGTCTTGATACGTTGATTCAGTCCGGAAAGTTGTTACTTCATAGCCTTCCCCATGATCAAGAACCATGACCGTTCCGTGTTCAATTCCGGTATCAACTGTCCGGTTGAAAATCTCCTTGATTTCTGCCGGATAAGCACTGCTTGTGATGTCAACGTCGTGAAGCGGAATCCCGAGGAGCGTATCCCGAACACACCCGCCAACAAAATAAGCTTCGAATCCGGCCTTTTCGATCGTCTTTAAAACTGGAATGGCATTTACAAATTCGTTTGGAAACTTAGTAATTTTCACAGTTATCATCTCTCATCGTAATTTCTAATTTTCATTTTACCAAATCAATTAGACTGTGACTATTAAATAATATTTTCAATAAATGATTGCTTTTAATAAATCTTAACCCGCATTAGTAGCATCGTTCCTTGATTTCTGATACCCTTTAAATAGCGATGTTTTTTAGAAGGAGGAAAGAGATTGACACAAAATAAAAATCAACGAGTTCGGTTGATCGACTTTTTAATGATTACGGTTGGAACCGCGCTTTATGCGTTTGGATTTGTAACGGTCAACATTGCAGACCGGTTGGCGGAAGGCGGAATTGCCGGAATTACCTTGTTATTAAAGTTCTTGGTTGGGGTTAACCCGGCGTTTTCAACCATTTTGATCAACATTCCGCTTTTGATCATCGGTTACCGTTACTTGGGAAAACGGTCTTTGATTTATACAATTTATGGTACCTTAGCCCTTTCATTTTGGATCTGGCTGTGGCAACTGCTCCCTGTTTCGTTAAACGTTCATCACGACTTATTTATTGCAGCAATTCTTGCCGGAATCATCGGCGGATTCGGCTTAGGACTGGTTTACCGGTTCAATGGGACAACTGGCGGAACGGATATCATTGCCCGAATCTTTGAAAAGAAAAAAGGCGCACCCATGGGCCAATCATTGTTTGCCCTTGATGTCTGCGTTTTAGTTGCATCATTGACTTACATTGATCTTCGTCGCATGATGTACACCCTGGTTTGTTCATTTGTTTTCTCACGGGTCGTTAACTTTATTCAAGACGGCGGATACTCAGCTCGCGGAATTATCATTATGACCCAACATCCAGATGAGATTTCAAGTGAAATCATGAAGACGATGGATCGCGGAGTTACGTATTTGCAAACGCAAGGAGCATACTCGAAAAAAGAAGGCAAAGCCCTTTACTGCGTTGTTAGTCAAAGCGAAGTTACTGAAGTCAAGCGGATCATTACGAAATATGACAAGCGCGCCTTTGTTTCGATTCTTGACGTCAATGAAGTTGTCGGTGAAGGTTTCACGTATGACAAGATCAATTAATTAAACTAAGGAAGATGTGATATTGATTGCACCTTCCTTTTTTTTGTTATACTTTTCGTAGTTAAAATAACAATTTATACTTGAGGAGACAAAACGATGGATTTCCCATATAAGGAACGCTTTATCAATTATTTGAAAAATGATCGTTTCCTTGCCGATTCAACGATCAAAGATTTAACTGAAGATGTTCAACGCCTGTTCAATTATCTGCGCGAAAATAATCCGACATACCAATCAACGGCCGATCTAAATCAAATCACTGAACTTGAGATCAAGGAATATCTTAGTTGGCTTCAGATCCAACGCCAAATTAAAAATTCAACTTATAATAAAATCCTGACCCATTTAAACAGTTATTTTATTTTTCTTTTTCAAAACGGATTAGCAACGACCCTCCCAACGATTGGCATGAAGGGCATGAAGAAAAGCAAATCAACGTCGCCTGCAAGGGAAGCCATCAATTGGACAAAGAAACTTTCCGATTATCTTGCAAACGACCAGCTGGCATATTACACCCGAATGACGTTGCTTTTAACGGCCCACTACTTCACAACTGCTGAGTTCATCCAGCCTGATTTTTATCAGTTGCTTCCAGATATTGACTGGCAACCGTTTGAAACGGAATTTTTGAAACACTTTGCGAAAGAACATGAAGCTGCGGTTAACCTTCAGCATTCACAAGCCATTTTCCTTAAAGAGCGAATCAACCTTGCAAATCCGACCCTTAGTCTTGCCGGATTACACAAAATATTAAAAAAAGACCAACCCAAAGTTGATCTTCCATTAAAGCCATCGGTTCTTTATCAAAATGCAATTTTAAATTACGTTCACCATCATCAAAATCTTTCAGATGAACGGTTGATGCATGACTTGCGGCTTTCACGCGAATCATTAAATTATTATCGAGGATTGTGATACAAGGTCGCAACCTCTTTGCTTTGCTATATCCGCCAAAACAAACGAGCTACGTGGAAGGACGCAAACCTCCGAATCTATGCTACGCGATTCGTTTGTTTCGCTACTTCCACCACGCTCGTTTTTAGTGTTTTGTCACACCTTCTTATTTTTAATCCATCAATTCTTCTTGTAATTCAACCATTTCTCCGTCGTTTGGTTCATGGACAAGGTAACGGTTAACACAATCCAATGCCAGATCCCGTAATCCGGCCATCCGGAAGAATTGCGCTGCGTCGCGTAAAAAGTCATCTGAATCGCCAAGATCCTTCAGTGCTGCACGATAATCATCGATCGCATGCGCATAATCTTCCAATGCAGCATACGACTGCCCGCGTAACCAGTAAAACGAAGGATCAACTTCATTATTTTGAAGATAATCATTCAACAACTTGATATTTTCTTCATGCCGGCGTTGAGCAACGAACAACCGGCTCAACGAAGAAACAAGGGTTGGATTGTCTGGATCTTGTTGTAACGCCGTTGTTAAATACCGTTCAGATTGATCATCTTTCCCAAGCTTTTGGGCAATTTCTGCCGCTTTAACGTACAACTGCAAGTTGAATTCATCAACGCCCATTCCTTCTTGTAAGGTGATCAAGGCATCGTTTAGTTTTCCTTGCTGTTCGTATGCTTCGGCAAGGGCTGGATAAAGCGTTGCATAATCCGAAGAGGTTTCTTTGAGATCATTCAGCTCTTTGATTGCCTCGTCATACTGACCAAGTTTCAGTTTCGTGAACGCCAGCTGAAACCGCGTATCGTCATCCATGTCTTCATCATGAATTTGTTCCAGATAGCCTAAAGCCTGTTCAAATTTTCCGCTTTCAGCATATGAAATTCCCAACCGTTGAACCAGGTTGACCCGTGAAAGCTCCGTAATTCCCTGTTTGATCAATCCGAGGTACAGCCGAATTGCCTTTTGGTATTCTTTAATGTCAAAATACAATTCAGCTAATGCAAACTGGATGACTGGTTCATTCGGCGCCAATTCATATGCCCGCAAAAGCTTTTGCTCGCTGACATCAAACATTCCTTGAGTTTGATATAAATCAGCCGCAACCAAAAGACTTTCAAGGTAAGCATCTGAATCCGGCTTGATTTGCGCAAGGTAATTTAATGCTTCATCATCATTTCCTTCGCCAATCGCAATATCCGCTAATGATGTCCGAAATTCATCAGCATCCGGATGGCGTTCAAGCAGCTTTTCATACGCCCTTTTCGCCCACTTAGTGAACCCGAGCGAATATAACTCTTCCGCAAGACTGTACACCATATCGTCGCTATCTTTGCGTAATGACCATCCAAATTCTTTATGTGCCTCATCAATTTGACCTTTACTAATTAAATCGAGTGTTTTTTCTGCAAATGTCATTCAGATTTGTTCGCCTTTCTTTTGAAATCATTAACGTAAACATACTTTAACAAAATAAAAAGGCTGTGACAACAATTCGTCACAACCCTTAAAGTTCATTTACAGGAAGATTATTTAACAGCATCCTTAAGAGCCTTACCTGGCTTAAATGCTGGAACCTTGCTTGCAGGAATTTGGATTTCTGCACCTGTTTGTGGGTTACGGCCTTTCCGAGCAGCACGGTTACGTACTTCGAAGTTACCAAAACCGATTAATTGAACTTTTTCACCGTTTGCTAAAAAGTCTTGGATTGAACCAAATACTGCATCAACTGCTGTAGTTGCGTCCTTCTTTGTTAAGCCTGTCTTTTCAGCAACTTTTTCGATTAATTGTGCTTTGTTTGCCATGTGTTTCCACCTCCTCGAATAGATAACAGTTGTACAACTTGTTATTGAATATCAAATTAATGATTGACACAATGACTAACAAATCATTGCTCAATAATTAAGATAGCATACAAAACCTAATATAACAAGGCTTTTCAATATAAATTAAGCAAAATTAGGATGTTTGTAACCGTTTAATTATTAATTTATTTACGCCGCCGAATAATTAAATGAACCGGGGTTCCCGTAAAGTCAAATGACGCCCGAATCTGATTTTCAAGGAATCGTTCGTATGAAAAGTGCATCAAATCAGGGTCATTGACAAAGACAACAAATGTCGGCGGTTTAACTGAAACCTGGGTTGCATAGTAGATCCGCAACCGCTTACCATTGTCAGTTGGAGTTGGATTTTGAGCAATCGCATCCAAGATCACTTCATTCAAGACAGATGATGTAATCCGCCGTTCATGGTTGGTATTAACCTTCTTGATCAATGCCGGCAACGTATTCAGCCGTTGATGCGTCTTGGCTGAAACAAAAACGATTGGCGCGTAACTTAGGTATTGGAATTCTTGCCGAATAGCCTTTTCAAAGTCTGCCATTGAGTGGCTATTCTTCTTCAAGGTATCCCACTTATTAACGACAATAATTACGCCACGACCAGCTTCATGCGCATACCCGGCAACGTGTTTATCCTGTTCACGAATTCCTTCTTCGGCATTCAGCACAACACAAACTACATCTGAACGATCAATGGCTTGCATTGCCCGCAAAACAGAATACTTTTCGGTATTTTCATAAACTTTGCCTTTTTTCCGAATTCCGGCCGTATCGATCATTGTATATTCCGTTCCGTCTTCTGTTTGGAACTTCGTATCGATTGCATCCCGGGTTGTTCCTTCGATATTTGAAACAATCACCCGGTTTTCGCCAAGCATTGCGTTTACCAGTGATGATTTCCCAACATTTGGCCGGCCGATAAAGCTGAACTTAATACTCTGATCTTCTTCTTGATCGACATTTTCAGGGAAGGCATTGATGACCTTATCTAATAAGTCACCGATTCCAATTCCGTGAACTCCTGAAATTGGCATTGGATCACCAAATCCTAATGAGTAGAAATCATAAATTTCATTCCGCATTTCGGGATTATCAACTTTATTAACGGCTAAAAAGACGGGTTTATCAGTCTTGTAAAGAATCTTCGCAACCTTTTCATCGGCATCCGTTACGCCTTCACGCGCGCTTACAACAAAAATAATTACATCAGCTTCATCGATCGCGATTTCAGCTTGTTCGGTAATCTGGGTGATAAATGGTTCATCACCAATATCAATCCCACCAGTATCGATCATATTAAATTTCTTTCCAAGCCATTCACAATGCGTGTAAATTCGATCACGAGTAACCCCGGGGGTATCTTCAACGATTGAAATTCGTTCACCTGCGACCCGGTTAAAAATTGTTGATTTACCGACATTTGGCCGGCCAACAATTGCAACTACTGGATTTGCCATTTGATTCCCTCCATTCTAAAAAGATTAAAAAACAAAAGATGACCTAAAAGTCATGCTTTTAGGCCATCAATTAAGAATTTAAATTAAATTATTTTTGGTCTTTTAATTCGTCACCAATAATGTCGCCTAAAGTAAATCCAGTTTCTTCTTCTGGGATTTCAACTTTCTTAGCATTATTGTTATTCTTCTTTGGAGCTGACTTTTCAGCTGCTGACTTTTCTTGTAAAGCTTTGATTGACAATGCCAAACGGTGAGCTGCTGGGTCAACGCTAAGAACTTTAACCTTAACTTCTTGACCTGGTTCTAAGACTTCGTTTGGAGTTGCAATGTGCTTGTGTGAGATTTGTGAAATGTGAACCAAACCTTCAACCCCAGGCATAACTTCAACGAATGCACCAAAGCTTGTTAAGCGTTTAACTGTTCCGTCAAGAACGTCGCCTTCAGTAATCTTTTCGCCAACTTCATCCCATGGTTGTGGTAATGTTTGCTTGATTGATAATGAAATCCGACCGTGTTCTTCATCAACATCAAGAACCTTAACCTTCACATCTTGACCAACCTTCAAAACATCTGATGGCTTGTTTACGTGATCGTATGAAATTTCTGAAACGTGAACTAAACCGTCAACGCCACCAAGGTCGATGAATGCACCAAAGTTTGTTAAGCGTGCAACTTTACCTTCAACGGTTTCACCAACAGTTAACTTGTCCATTGCTTCTTTCCGTTGAGCTTCGCGTTCTTCTTTAGCTGCTTCCTTGTGTGATAAGATCAAACGGTTTTCGCTTGGTTCGATTTCAACGATTTGTAACTTGAGTTCTTGACCCTTGTATTGGTTCAAGTCTTCAACGTAACGGTCTGAAATCATTGAAGCTGGGATAAATCCACGAACACCGGCATCAACAACTAAACCACCCTTAACAACTTGCGTTACAGGTGCTGTAATTGTTTCACCATTTTCAAATTTCTTTTCGATATCATCCCAAACTTTGCGAGCTTGTAAACGACGTTGTGACAATAAGAAGCTGCCGCCTTCTTTGTC
The DNA here is from genome assembly GCF_030518115.1 of Ligilactobacillus sp. 110_WCHN. NCBI lineage: Bacteria > Bacillati > Bacillota > Bacilli > Lactobacillales > Lactobacillaceae > Ligilactobacillus > Ligilactobacillus sp. 110_WCHN. Next base: position 23,606 of record NZ_JAULLI010000001.1, on the reverse strand, counting down.
GGAACCGATCTTAGAAATAACAACTAAGTCTAACATGTCGCCGACACTTACTTTGTCTTCAAGTTCGTCTGCCTTAACGCCTAATTCACGGGCAGGAACGACACCTTCGACACCTGTTCCTTCAATACCAACGATAACTTGCTTATTCTCATCAAATGCCAAAACTTCGCCTTTAACGACGTCGCCGACATTTACCTCCTTAACGCTGTTTAAAGCTTCTAATAAATCCTTGTTTTCTGATTCACTCATGGACAATGTCCTCCTTAACGACTAACTCTAAATAGTATTTTAACTGATATTTATAAATATTTCCAGTATTATTAATGATTTTAATATTAATTTGTTTTTTGATTGATAATTTCTAAAATCTGATCAACAACTTGGCCAATGGTCAGTGACGTTGTGTCGACCAAAACCGCATCTTTTGCTTGGGTCAATGGTGAAATTTCACGGTGTGAATCCTTGTAATCCCGTTCTTCAATTTCCTTTTCAAGAATATCAAGCGGCGTGTCAATCCCCTTTGTTTGGTTTTCCTTAAACCGCCGCACTGCCCGTTCATGGACACTGGCAACCAAGAAGATCTTCACTTCAGCATTTGGCAAAACCGTTGTTCCGATATCCCGACCGTCCATTACGATTCCGCCAGCTTCCGCAATTTCTTGTTGGCGCTTGGTTAATTCAGCCCGCACACTTGGTTGAGCGGATACCAATGAAACATTATTGGTAATTTCAGGAGTCCGAATTGCTTGGGTAACTTCTTCATCGTTCACAAAAACCCGTTGTTCAGGTTCAGCCGGAACAAACCGGATTTCAATTGTTTTAAGCAATTCCTTTAATGCCTGGTCATCATCCAGCTTAACGTGATTTTTTAACGCCGCAAAGGTTACTGAACGGTACATTGCCCCCGTATCACAGTAAATAAAATGTAATTTCTTAGCGACGATCTTTGCAACGGTACTTTTCCCTGCCGATGCCGGTCCGTCAATTGCTACTTGAATTTTCTTCATTAAATAAACCTCCTGATGTTTCTTTCAAAAAAATTGAGGTCGCGACCTTCGTCTGACCTCGAATTAATTTATTATTTGACCCGAACTTGTTGTCCTGGCTTAAGTTCTGTTCCAGCAAGTCCTGGATTCAATTGCAATAATTGTTGAACGGTTAATCCGTTATTAACAGCTACCCGGTAAATTCCTTGACCAGCACCAACTGTTGCATACCCATTGCCGCCACCTTGTTGTTGGTTATTGGCTTGACCTTGAGTCTGATTTTGTTGTCCCTGGTTCGTGTTATTCTGTTGGGTTTGATTTGCTTGAGCTTGGTTGTTATTCCCTTGCTGAGCATTTGTTTGCTGTTGATTATTATTTTGTTGCTGTGCAGGTTGACTTACGACTGAGCTAGCTTTCTTTTCATCCTTTTTCTTGTCATCCTTCTTGGATGAGGATTTCTTCTTTTTCTTTGATGAAGATACAACTTCGATCTTGTCGCTGTGCGTTGTATGTTGCTTAGCCGTTTTTTGCGATAAAAAATAAAGACCTACCACACCAATAATGATAATAATAAACACGACCAGCAATGACGTCGTTAACGCCGTATTTTTCTTGGTATTTTGACGTCTTGCAGTCCGTGATAAGTTGCCTTGTTCGTCTTTTTCTTCTTCAAAAGTACTTTCCCAAGGTTTCTTTGCATGGTCATTTGACTTTTTTTGACTCAAAATTACACCCCATATCTAAAACGTGTCCTCAAATATCTTACCACATCTCAAAATAATTTTACCATACTAAATTTATTTTTCTTGCGCAAATAATTCTGCAAGAACCTGACGATAATTCTGCATTTTGATTGTTGATCTCGGTTCCGCTTGTTCTTGTTTTTCCAATCCAAGCAACGCGACATCCACCGGCCCACTTTGGCAACACTTTTCATTGTGCTGAACGGTTCGATTTTCTTTAAATGCATCCAAAATAAATTGACGTTTGCATTGATCAGTATGAATATATGCAATCATCTGATTGAGTGCTGCCGATTTATCTTGCCGATGCTTCGTAAAAAAGCTTTCAAGCCGCGGAAGCGAAATTTGAGCATTGATAAACGCCTTCAAAAATTGATGGTTCTCATCTTGAAGGTCTTTTAATAATTCCGGATGATGATAATAATAGTCGATCTCATTTTTTTGCGGCGCCGAATCGATCTGCATTGTATACTGCAAACTTTCATCTCCCGGAACATACAATAAAATTGCAATGCTTTGCTGACCATCCCGTCCGGCCCGTCCTATTTCCTGAACGTAACTTTCAAGGTCTGCCGGTAAATGATAGTGAATCACATACCGGATATCCTTTTTATTGACACCCATTCCAAATGCACTCGTTGCACAGATTACATCCAATTGATTTTCAATGAACTGATGTTGAATTGAGAACCGATCTTCCAAGTTCAGATCGGCATGGTAGGCCGCGACCCGTAAACTCGTCTTCCGCGATAAAAATTCAACAATTTCATCCGCCTTTTTCTTACTTGAAAAGTAAATCAACCCCGGTCCTTGAATCGTGGCCACCAATTCAAGCAACCGGTCATTTTTCGCCGTTTCCGACTCAACTTCTTCAACGTTTAAGAAGATATTCGGCCGATCGATCGAATACCGAATTACTTGCGAATCATCTTCAAACCGTAATTGTTTTTTGATCGCCATCTCAACATCAGGCGTTGCCGTTGCGGTCAAAGCCAACGTTAACGGTTGCCCAAGTAATTGCCGAATCTTTCCTAAAATTAAATAATCCGGTCGGAAATCTGGTCCCCACTTTGCAATGCAATGTGCTTCATCAACGACCAGTAATCCAATCTGCAACCGCCGGATTTGGTTAAAAATCAACTCATTTTGCAGAATTTCCGGTGAAGCAAAAATAAATTGGTAATTCGCTAAATTATGCAACACAAAGTCGCGTTCCTGTCCCGTTAACTTTGAAGTCAATGCCACCACTTGCGAAATCCCACTATACTTCATTTGTTCGACCTGGTCTTGCATTAATGAAATCAGCGGTGAAATGATCAGAACCCGCTGGTGAGTGAACTTCCCATAAAGCTGATAACATAATGACTTTCCCGTTCCTGTCGGTAAAATCGCCAAGATTGAATGACCTTCAACCAAACTCGTTAAAGTTTCAGCTTGACCCGGTTTAAAATCTTCGAAGCCGAATTCTTGTTTTAAAGCCTGTTGTAATTTCGTTTGAATTTCATTTTCATTCATTGTATTCACCATGCGTTTTTATAATTGCATAGAGGCGGAATTTCAAAAACGGCATTTCAATACCCTGCTGCTGCAATTCAGCATACCGCCACTGGTCAATCTCGGTCCCCGCATAGACCCTTGCCAACGTCTTCAAATCAGATTCACTTAAAACCTTTTCGTATGGAAAATCTGACTGGAAAATTGCCAATACTTGCAAATGCTCCTCGATCGTACTGCGCCGTAACCGTCGAATTTGGATGATTTGGTCAACTGTTTTTCCTTCGTTAAACAATCTTGCAGTTTGCTGAATCGTTGGGGTCAACGCTCCGGGTAAGGCAATAACCTGAACAAGTTGACTGATTTTTAGGTTTGACCGTGCCTGAACAAAGGCCGCAAACTGAAATGCGAGATCCCGCCACGTCCACGAAACTTCTAACGGACAAATTCCAAGCTGGGAGGCAATCTGGCCATCTGACAATCCATTTTGGGAATGCCCAACTAATTTAGCGGTAAAAAGATCTGCTTTAGCAGGATCACATTGATCTAAAAATTGCCCAAGGCATTCTGAAACTTCTACCGCAAGCGTTTCAAAGGAGTTAACTTGCAACCAGCTCTTAATTAAGAACTGCGCCTTTAAGTTCTGATTCGCAACGTAATAGTTTGAATTGTGATAACGATATTCCGAGGCAACTTGAACCATCAATAATAAAATTGCTTGCCACAACTGGTAATCGAATTTTTGATTCAACTCCGGATGGTTGGCAAACGAATACGGTGTTTGCTTCATTGCAAGTACTTCCTGCCCGTGAGAAGTCAATTGCAATCCCTGTCTTGAAGAATGTAACCAATTTTGGGCAATCAGATCATCGATCACATCATCAAACTTTTTTACATCCAACCGCGGAACGGCGTTTAAGTAGTCCAAGTAATGATACCGTAGTCCCCAAAACAACGTGGAGCCAGTGCGCTTATTCGTTAGGATCTGCCGTAAAACCGTTGCTTTTCGCGGTTGCTGCTGATCGAAAAAATAGAGAAGATGCCAGTCAGTCATTATGGTGCCTCCCTTCATCGTTATGAATATCAAAATTATAGCATTTTTAGCAACTTCATAGCATAATAAAAAGACCGTTAACCGGCCTTTTAAAAATCAATTAACGCGCAATCGTTAACACTTTTCTCAATTTTGGAACCAGTAAAGTTGTCAACCCACCAATCACGATTCCTTTGATCAGATTAAATGGCACGACGCCAAGCAAAACCATTTTAACAAGCGGAATGGTAATTTTCATTCCTAAAACTTTAATGTACAACGGGGTAATGACCCAATAATTGGCAGCCGCCATGATCACCGTCATTCCTAATGTGGCAAGTGCAATTGCGCGAATATAATGCTGGGTACCCGCTTTTGAAAAATAATTAAAAATTTCGATGAAGACAATCAACGCAATCGCATCTGCCAGAACCCCAATTAAATTACTGATTGCCATTCCTGCCAAAATCAGGTGTAAAAGCTCTTTAATGAGCAGTGCAACATAGCCATCTTTGCGTCCAAAAATCAAAAATGCTAGTAAAATTGGAATTCCGGAAAAATCCAACGTCATGTAGGGAACGATCGGAATGATCGGAATTGCAATGTACATCAAAAGGTATGCCATCGCTCCTAAAAGCGCTGCAATCGTTAAATTTCGCCATGATTTTTTCATAAAAAAATCCTCCTAAATCAAATTTAGAAGGAGATACATGCAAATAACCTGACATTGCTGCCAGTTGCAAATCTTTTTGTATCTTCTTCCATCCAGACTTTACTGTCGGTATCGGAATTTCACCGGTTCGATCCTTACGGAGTAGCGGACTGTCACCGCCGGTCGGGAATTACACCCTGCCCTGAAGACATTCAGATCATTATTTAATTTAAACTAATTCTAATTTTAAATTTCTTAGTTATCAAAGTTAAAATCGTTTTCCTTCGACCAACTTTTCAAGGTTGCGAATTTCATTGTGCGATAACGGCCGGAATTGACCTGCCGTCAGCCCGTCAAGCGTCAGGAAACCATACTTTTCGCGTTTCAGTTTTTTCACCGGATGCCCAACCTTTTCAAGCATCAATTTTACCTGGTGATACCGGCCTTCATGAATCGTTAATGATACAATTGCCGTGTCGCTGCGTTTATCACTTGATAGGATCTTTGCTTTGGCCGGCGCAGATTTATGCTTGGCATCCAACTTCACGCCTAAACGCAAATGTTTTAAGTCATCATTTGTTGGAATTCCTTTAACCTTTGCCACGTAGGTCTTTTCAATTTTGTACCGCGGATGCATCAGCATATTTGCTAATTTACCATCATTCGTCATGATCAATAATCCGGAAGTATCATAATCTAACCGGCCAACCGGATATAACCGAACCGGAATGTCGCTAAAGTAATCCGTAACGACTTTCCGACCTTTATTATCCTTGGCTGCTGAAATCACGCCACGCGGTTTATAAAAAAGAAAATATTCCTTTGTTTCCGCCTGTTCAATTAATTTGCCATTAACTTCAACTGCGTCGTTCCCCGTTACCTTCGTTCCTAACTGGGTGACAACTTTCCCGTTGACCTTCACTTTGCCGTCCAAAATCATCTTTTCGCTGGCCCGCCGTGAAGCAACTCCTGCTTGCGCCATTACCTTTTGCAGTCGTTCTGCCATTATTCTTCCTCCTTTCCAATTGTTTTTTCAAATAATTCCATTAAATCATTTGGATCATTTTCATTATCATTCGACTCATCTGCTTCATCCTGCGGAAGCGGCGGTAATTCATCCAATGACTTGATTCCAAAATGATCAAGAAACTTTTCTGTCGTTGAGTATAAAATCGGCCGTCCGGGAACATCTAACCGTCCATCTTCCTTGATCAGTTCCAACGCCATTAATTTTTGAATCATTCCGCTCGCCTTAACACCACGAATCTCTTCAATATCAATCCGGGTAATCGGCTGCTTATACGCGATAATCGCCAAGGTTTCAATTGCTGCCTGCGAAAGCGTGGTCGTTGCCGGAGCTTCAAAGTAGCTTTTGATCAATGGGGCAAACGCCTTTTTAGTTGTAAATTTAACCGTTTCACCCGTTTGAACCAATTCGAAACTGCAAGTCTTATCAGTATTATACTTTTTTATCAGCAATTTTAATTGTTCATTAATTGCTGGTTTTAACAAGCCCGTTAAGTGAGCAAGATCAGTGATCGATATACCTTCATTTCCGCTTACGAAAATCAGGCTTTCAACCTTTGCTTGGTTTGACAGCATTTTTTGTTCCTCTTTCTAAGATGATTGGGCCTAATTGGGTCGTTTGACTAACGGTTACCTCGCCCCGTTTGGTTAATTCAAGCAACGCAAGAAAAGTCGTTACCAGTTGTTCTGCTTCGATTTGATCACCAAATAAGCTTTGAAATTCAAGAGGGTGCGTTGCTTGCTGAATGCGGTGTTGCACCCGTTTGATTTCACCTTTAATGGTGTACTTTTCAGTTTCAAGTTTCCGCCGAACCGGTTTGGCAATTTTCCGCTGGGCAATCATGCGAGCAAACGCATGTTGCAGCATTTCCGTTGATAATTCTTCATCTGACAACTTACCAAGTTTGGCATCTGCCGGAATAGTTGCCTGCTCACGCGAATATTGTTTTTGCCGCTCAGTTGCAAGGGCCTGCAACTGGACTCCAGCATCTTGAAATGTCTGGTGAAGAATCAATTGCTGAACTAACTCTTCCCGTGGATCCTCGTAATCTTCTTCGAATTCCTCTGCTTGTTCCTGTTCAGTCGGCAGCAACATTTTACTTTTAATGTTTAACAACATTGCCGCCATAACCAAATACTCCCCAGCAACATCGAGCTGCAACGTCTGCATTTGATGTAAATAATCGATGTACTGGGCAGTAATCTCAGCCATTGGAATATCATTGATGTTCATTTTATTCTGACGAATCAAGTGCAATAACAAATCCAACGGGCCTTCAAATTTTTCAACTTTAAACGTTAATTGATGATCGTTATTCGTGTTTGCTTTCATTTTGGTGTTCCCATTTTGCAATAATTGAAGCAACGTCGAGGCTGCCCATCATCTTACAATCTGGATATTGATGAGCGACTTCATCTAATACTTGATTATATGCAATTTGGCTTCGCTCTGACGGTGACAGTGCAATTTGCCGAATCACGACAATTTCGTCACTGACTTCAACCCCGACGATTCCGCTAAAATCCCCATTTTCATTACGCCATAAATAAAGAACCCGACTATCGTCATCCTGATACCAGGAAATTTCGGCTTCAAGGCGGTTAACGTCCTTTAATCCAGGGATAAAGGACAACAGCCCCATCGCGATTTTCTTATAGTCGCTCTTATACTTAACTAACATTTTAAATCTCCTATAAATGCTTTCCTCTTATGCAAGGGTATAACCTTTTTACGTTAATGTACCATATTTCAATCTGAATGACAAAAAGGTTAATTTTGATCATTCAAAATCAGTAAGCCATCTTCTTGGTGAACAAGGCCGGCCTTCATTAAATGACCAACCGCCCGTTTAAAGGCCCCCTTACTGATTCCAAAGTATGCTTTGATCTCATCCGGACTGCTCTTATCCGTATATGGCAACACGTGAGCTTGGGAATGTTGTAAAGCTGCTAAAATCATTTGCGCATCGTCACCAATTGCTTCAAATGCCCGCGGCTTTAATGATAAATTCAATTCACCGCGATCATTGACACCGATCACCCGCGCATTGACCACTTCACCCAACCGCGGTTCAACTTCCCGCTCGGATGGATGAATAAATCCTAACTGGTAATCACTTGTAATCACGTGCGTTCCCGTGATTTTTAACATATAAACCGTTGCGGTCACATCCTTGTTTTTCATTGAAGCATCCGCCTTATCGCTGACTCCATGAAACATTGAGTCCGTTGCAAGTTCCCCCCAAATTCGGCCCTTATCGTCAACTGATAATGCAACCATCAACCGATCACCCTTTGCCGGCCACAATTCAGCCATTGCCGGCATATCATCCATTGAAACGACAACGTCTTTATTTGGCAAGCCGATATTGACAAAGACCCCTAGATTACGTTGAACCTTAACGACTGTTCCCCAAGCATACTTGTCAATCCCGCTTTTCGGTGGATTTTTCGTTAATTGGAGTTCATGATTTTCATTTTCATAAGCCCAGCCAGAAATCTTTGATCCCATCTTCGGCATTTTGATCAGTTCACTTTTATCCAATTTAAAAGTCAAGCCGTCAATTTGCGCAAAAACAAATTCGTCATTTTCATCCGTTACCGTTGCCGTAACGTTTTGTGCCATAATATCCTTTAACATGTCTTCACCTTTTTACTTATAAACTTAAATGCAACAATGAAATAATTACAAAGGTAATTCCGCTCGCAATCACCGGTCCCGCAGCGATTCCCTTAAAGAGAACCACTCCGAGAATCGTTCCGAATACCAACGCAACCGTGACTTGCGGCGAAACTGATAATTGGTTAACGCCCCATTTTGAAAGGATTGCAACTAAGATTCCGCATCCAATCGCAACCCAGCCGCCAGGTGATTTAAAAACATCAATTAGCTCCTTGAACCCAATCTGGCCGGTCGCAATCGGAATTAAAATTGAAATTGAAATAATCGTAACGCCCCAGTTGATTCCTTTACTATGGATCGTTTCCATCCACTTTTGCGCAAATGGCAATAATTTCAATAACATCACAACCACCGTTGCAAAAATCAATGAATTATTCTTTCCAAAAATCGCGACTGCTAAAATTAATGCCAAAAACAGCCAACTTTCCATCGTTAATTCCTCGTTTCAAAATCTAATACTCCCTATTCTAACGGAATTAATGCTTTTTTTCAAAATTGCTTAAGATAAAAAAAACTTCACTCCGTATCCGGAGCGAAGATTTGGTCGATATTCTTTCACTCACCTACTAGAATGAAAGCTCCTTCATCAACCATCTTTAGTGTAGTTCCATTGGCTCTAATTTCCAAGAATTTTGCTTTAAGAAACGCCGCCAAGTGTTTTGGTAAAAAGTTTAACTAAAATTGTGATATGATAGTAAAGTATTTTTTGAAGAAAGGAGTTTGGAGTATGTCTAAGAAATTAAAAATTAATACCTGGACCGCAATTCTTAATATTGTGAACTGTGTATTATTTACCATTTCATGGTTTGTCATTTTTGGAACAGCCTTTACCGATGCGTTAGGCTCAACAGCGAATGCAACTAGCGGAGCTGCAACGTTCTTTTATGTCATGGCCTGGATTGGGGTTGTTTTAAATGCAATCTGCATTTACCAATCACACAAGTATGGCATTAAAATGACAGGCGGAATTTTAGGTACCATTGGCAGCGTTTGTTTTGGATTAACTGCAGTGCTTGCATTCCCAGCAATTGTTCTTTTAATTATTTCATGCGTGTTCTTATTCCAACAACATCCTGCAAACAATGGTAACCAAAACCAATAATTGAAAATTATAAAAAATGTCGCCGATGCGGCATTTTTTTATTGCTGGCATGAATAATTACTGATATAATACTAGCTGTTATGGAGAGTTGGCAGAGTGGTAATGCAGCGGACTCGAAATCCGCCGAACCGGCTATAACCGGCGCGCAGGTTCAAATCCTGTACTCTCCTTTTTGATAAATCTTATCCTTTACTTGAACACCGTAAAACGTTGATTTTACGGTGTTTTTGTTTTTCTATAAATCATTTTCCAAAGCATTTGGAGAACAAATTGAGAACTTCGTTGCACATTTGTTGCACACTCAGCTAATTTTGACTAGTTTGAAAAGCCGAAAATTATCTATAATAACACAAAAAAGTTCACCACGCATATGCGATGAACTTTTCCAGTTACGTAGAGGCAAGGTTATTTACGTTGCACTGTAACTTTCCAAATTAAAAAATTGCAGATGTAACGAATGACAGTAAATTCCATGAGATATGAAATACCGTATTTACCCGCCAATCCTTTGTTCGATAATACAACAAACATAATACTGCACTAATTAATGCATATGCAGTTATGTTCAATATGATGGAAATTAACGATTGGTTTGTTGATATCATATGAGCACATACAAATAGCACTGTGCTAATTGTTCCTAAAATAACTGGATGTTTGGTATTTCCCATTATCCCTGTCCGAAATGTACCTTCTTCAACGATTGGTGCAATTATTACTCCTAATACCGTCATTATCCATTTAGTACTTTGGATTAATCAATTGTTGGTTAGCTGACGTGCTTGAAAAATGTGATATAACCTCTTCTACAATAAGTAAAACAATCAACGTGAGGACAATAAATTTAATATATTTGGAAAAACGAGATAGTTTTACATTGATTAATTTTTGATACCACATTTGAAGAAAAATAACTCCTATTACTGATACCAATAATAAAATTATCTCTATTAGAGCTTTAGTTTTAATCAATACAAATGCTAAACCTAACTGTTCTACAAAAAACATCAAAATAAGCAAAAATCTACAAAACGCCTTTTTTACATTCATATTCACTTTTCTCCCTTAATAAAATGTACAATTACTTATGTTACTAATATAGCATATCAAAAAAGTTCACCACATAATATGCGATGAACTTCATGAGTAGTCTCAGTACTACTTAATATCCAATTCTGATTTTAAGCGATTAACCGCTGATTCTAATCCTTTTGAACTTCTACATGTCATTAGATTTAATGATATAGAGATAACATTATTGCCCTTAGTTAAATCATAGGGCAATCCTTCACAAGTTGTTTTGGTCTTAACTAAAAGAACAGTAAATTTAAGACTTATTAAATGAGTACTTAATCCTTTAATTTCTATGTCTGCTATATCATCAAAATTAATCTTCTTTGCATCTTCCGTTTCAACCTTACCCGCCATTCCGTTAAACTCATAATTTAGAGCCTTACGAAAATAAATGATTCGATGATCAAAGTCAATTTTTAATGGCGAACTAATTGCCGCACAGAAAGAAATAACTACACAAACCAAAAGTCCCATAAGTGTAACTTCTATTACATTCATCAATGTAAAATGAAGAAAAAAATTAATGATAAGAGCGATAGGTAAACAACTAAAAAGACATATATAACACATAAAGAATAACCACTTAATTGAAGATTCTTCAGCAATAAATTCATCCTTTTTCAAAGCAAATACTCCCTCACTAAAATTATCAAAACATTTAGTATTATTTAATATCCAATTCTGAATTTAGACGTTTAATCGCATCATCTAAATCCTTTATGCTTTTGCTAGTAGGAAAATATAAATTAGCGGATACAGTCATTCCATCATTAATCGTCATCCCTGTTTTCTCATGCGGTTCTTTGACATCAATATTAATCATTCGATATATACTTTCTCGACTAACAGAAATTTTTGAAATTTCATCAAAACGAACATCCGTCGTTCGCTTACTAAACAAAACCGGATTTTTTACAGTGATCATATTTTTGTCGAAATCAAACACTAATACAGACTTAGCAAACAAAAGCCAAATGCATATTCCCAGTGAAACAACTAATCCTAATCCAACACCAATTACAGCAATCCACATACAAGCTTGAAACACTAACTTTGGACTATCAGATCTATTAGAGTAGCAAAACCAAAATATAATTGCAAATGCAACGATAGCAATTAACCATTTAACAAAAGATTGATGAATTTTATACTTGTTTTTCATTTAAAATCCCCCTAGATTTTTATATAACTTTGGAATTATATCAAACATCAAAATAAATATCAAAAAAGCGGAACATATTCATAATAAGCATGTCCCGTCTAGTAATTTAATATTCAATTACATTTATATTCATTTTTCTTTAATAAATTATGTACATACAAAAAACTCACCGTTAATTAAGCAAAACGGTGAGGATTCATGAGTAATTGTTGATCAAATATAGTTGGGTTAGTTTCGTGTAAAGACTGATCAACAAAAATTGAACGGAAAGTAAGTGGCCTACTTTCCATTTAGAATTATATATGATTAGACCAGTTAGTCAACAATTTTATTATCATAAAATTATAGATAAATAAATATATTGAATAACTCTCTTATTCTCCATCCACCAAATATTCCTCAACACTTTCTTGAACTTCATCGTCCAACTCTAACGATTCCTTTTTCAAAATAATTACATTATCTTTTACATCTAATACCAATTTGGCATTTCGTAAATCATCAATTCCAATTTTCCTTAAAATTTCACGCGGAATCAACACTCCCTGCGCACTTCCCCATTTGTATAAATTAACTAAAATTGACATCTAAATCTCCCCTGACATATTTCGTGATGGTATCTTTTTTTGAATGGTATCATTAATCAAAATATGGAAGCAAATCAATCTTTTTAACTTTTTATTGATCCGCTGCATCCTGACTTTCCTTCTTGACCCGCTCAATTTCATCTTCAAAACCACTTAAAGCAGCGAATGGCAAAAAGATTGCGGCACGTTCGGCCATTGGCATTCGCGGATGAGCTTGCGACTGATGGTATGGAATTTTAATAATTTGCCGGTAATCGTACTTCATTTTGTTCCTCCTAAGCTAGATGACCGCCAATTTGCAGGTTACGCCGGCGAGTCATCGAAATTTCTTGAAGATCCATTGCTTTGTAAATTGCGTTTTGGCCAAAACGATCCTTAATTGTTAAAATCGCATTTTGACAATCCATTTCACGCTGCTCGTCATATTTAGAATGTCCCCGCGGATTGTTTTGCAAAAAAAAATCAGTCTGTTCATACTCTTGAAAATCATCAGCCACCATTTCATCGATCACCTCTTCCGCCGTAATTGTGATTCGCCGAATTAAATAGCGTGGATCAACGTAGTCATCAAAAAGTTGCTGCAAAGCCTTCCGAATAACGGAATTCGCATTTGTCGGATGTGGTAATTCAATGCTTTTTCGAATCGAATGCGGTCGTTTGCGGCCAAACCGGTCAATTTCGACCTCATCAACATTGGAAACCAAGCCAAATGTCTTTTCATCATAATGAATACTTAAGTTTAATTCTTGCGCAAGCTGATGAGTTCCTGCCAGTTTCAATGCAATCTCATCACTCATTTCACTTAGGATCACCTGACTTTGCGCAAACGTGTATGGTTTCATCAATAGCTGGCCCACACACAGACAATGCCGTTTCGGCTCGTATGCTTTAATATCCTGGGTTCATAACCCCAGGCGTGATCGATCAAAACCTCGGCAGCCTTGCCAAAAGTCCGGTATAACAATTCATCATTGTACTGGTCATTCAATTTCAGCTGATTAGCAGAACATGCCGCAATTTCTCCCATAGTATGAATTCCCAGCTTATCCAGTCGACGCGCATAGCCCTTTCCAACCCGCCAAAAATCTGTGATCGGTTCATGGTTCCACAACAGCTTACGGTATTTCATGCCATTTAGTTCTGCAATTTTAACGCCGTGCTTGGTGGGTGTCATATGCTTGGCTAAAATATCCATTGCGACCTTTGCCAAGTATAGATTGGTCCCAATCCCAACCGTCGCTGTGAGTCCCGTTTCGTGATAAACATCATCGATGATCTTTTCAGCCAATTCCCGCGCTGTACAGTCATATACCTTTAAATACGGCGTAACATCAATGAATGCCTCGTCAATTGAATAAACGTAAACATCTTCCGGCGCAATGTACCGCAAATAGATACCGTAAACCTGAGCACTGACCTCTTCATAATATTTCATCCGCGGTCGCGCAATCACATAATCCAAACCAATTGCGGGATTTGATCGAACTTCTTTCCGGTCGACCGAATAATCTTTCAATCGATGACCGACCACCTGCCGCTTTCGGCGGTAATTAAAATCATTAACCTTCTGTTTGACCTGGAATAGCCGTGACCGACTACAAATTCCAAAGCTTTTCAGTGCCGGTGAAACCGCCAAACAAATCGTCTTATCTGTCCGACTTTCGTCAGCAACTACCAAATTTGTATGTAATGGATCATAATTCCGCGCAATACATTCAACGGAGGCATAAAATGACTTCAAATCGATGGCGATGTAACTTTTGCGTTTCATGTTTTCCTCCTTATCGAACATATGTTTGTTTTTACAAATTATAATATAGCATATTCTTTTTCGAAAAACACCTATAAAAAATATTTATTTAAGCGATTTGAATTTATGATTCATAAAATCCTTATTTTTAATAATTTTTTATTCACATGAAATTTTAAAATTCGATATGCTAATCATCGTGTTTAAAAACGCATACTAGAGAAATGAGAGGAGATCATAATGGATCATCAAATTGAAATCCAACATCCGTGGCTCGCTTTGATGGGCCCAATTATCGGGGCGTTCGTTGGAATACTTTCCAAAACTTCACTAAACATTGCACTTCCGCAATTGTCGCAAAGTCTTAACATCGACAATGCGACCCTTCAGTGGATCGTTACCGGTTATACGCTTGTAATCGGAATTATCCTTCCACTTTCAAGCCTCTTAACTAAATGGTTTACGACCCGGCAAATCATCACTACTGGCATCGGCGCATTATCGCTGCCCACGTGATTTTAATGATCGGTTGTCCGCTTGCAATGTCACCATCTCAAACGCACGCCTTAAATTCACTTGAAATTTATGAATCAGCCGATGGAAGTACGATCATCAACACCCTTCAACAGATCGTCGGCGCAATCGCAACCGCAATGTCAACCAGCCTGCTTCAAATGGGAATTACTGCTTCTCATGGTGCAAGCAGTGCCGTGGCCTTTACACACGGAGTTCATAATGGAATCATCTTTACGATCGTCCTCGCTGTGATTGGGTTACTAATTGCATTGTCGATTAACAATAAAAATGAACTGCGGCATTAAAATTTGACTGAATATTTAGCACAGGTGAGAAGATCATCGGTGCTAATTTTTTAGGTAAAATAAAAGAGATTGTCTATTGAATTCTCAGTCACAACCTCTTTAAAATCTATGAAAATTATTTTTTACTTTCCATCAATAATTCGTTTAACTTCTTCAAGATAATCATCTGTATATTCCGGAACAAGTAAATCCCCTTCAATTGCGTCTAACATTACTTGCTCCTTCTCTTTAAGTCGTTCATAAATAGCATGATCAACAAATCCCGACTCTGCTGCAGTCCCATTTGTCATCAAATAGTAATACCTTGTATATTGATCATCAGGTAACCCCAAACGGTGAATTCGATCACGTGATTGCAACATAAAAGTTAAGTTGAAATTATATTCAAAGTAAATTGCATCGTGAACAGTTTGATGCAATGAAATCGATTCTCCTAAAGTATTTGGATTTGAAATCAGGACTTGAACATCTCCATTTCTAAATTCATCAATCATTCCCTCACGATCACTTTTAGGAGTTGCACCGTAAACTAGAGTTGATTTAATCCCTTCATCAGATAAAGCATCTTGAATTTTATGCATTGTATCAACAAACATTGCCCAAATTAAAACCTTTTTCCTCTGAGAAACCAATTGTTTTGTAAGTTCAATACCTTTAATAAATTTCGGTGCTTGAATTTGTTCCAAAGGTAAATCAACGTATTGATTACTTTCGCTTTGTGATTCTTTCTCAATTTTTGCCTTATTAGAATCCCATTCTTTTGATTCACCTTCAATTAATCCTAAATCACTATAATTAATATTTTTTCTAAGTAATGAAGGATTAGTTGAAGCTTGAATCAAGCGGATATATCGAGCTAATGCACTTTGTTCGACTTCATGAATCCTTTCGGCAAGTCCCAACTGGGGTCCAGATGGATCTACTTCAATTAGGTGGTCTGCTTCAGCCGGCGGAACATTGAGATCTTTCTTAGTTGTTCTCCAAAAAAACGGTCCTAATTTTTGATTAACTTCATCCGGATCGGCATTATCAAGCTCATTTACATCCCAACCAAAAAATTTTGAATATTCATCCGGATACATTATATGTAAGAAATTATATATATCCTTATAACCGTTAGGAATCGGAGTTCCTGTTAATACATAACGGTAACGTGGTGCTTTATTTAAGCTCAATGCTGCCTTGGCCCGCTTACTTGTAGTTCCTTTAATTCGATGAACCTCATCAAAGACAATCATCGTTTTGTCATCAATTAACTCATTAATCACTTCTAATTTGCTTGAAAGTGATTCAAAATTAATAACAATTACATTTTTCTTTGGCCAGTCAAGCTTAATATTATTTTGATTCTTATAGCGGTCATCTTTTAAGTCCATGAAATTCAACTGCCGTTTTTCTCCAAAAACTGCAACAAACTCTTTTCTCCATGCCTCAAAAGCGTTTAACGGACAGACCACTAAAAGACGATCAACCTCATTAATTTTTGGACTTGATAAGTACGCAAATGCTCCATACATCATTGCTGTTTTCCCAGCTCCTGGAACTGAAAAATTCGCAGCTCGTTTCATTTTAGTTAAGAAAAAACTAGCTCTTTCTTGTTCTTTCTTTAAGGAACGTGAAACTTCTTGACTAACGACCTTACAAAAATCTGCTAACTCTTTATCCCATCGATGGTCGGCATCTTTAATTGTTAAGCCCGCATCACTTTGCTCTTTAATGTAATATTTACTTTGCTTAATAAATTCCTGATATTTTTGACTTAACTTAACAGTTGGAAATCCTTTTTTATCAAGACGTTTATTTAAACTATTAATTAATTTTTCAATTTGAACATACGTGACCTCATCGTTAAAAATCATCTGTTCTTGATCTTTAAAATATGGGTTAAAGATCTTTAGTTTTCGTTGTGCAACTGAAGACTGTAAAGTTTGGTTTTCATCATCAACTAATTGAAAATTGCCATTTTGATTCTTAATAATTTCGGGTTGATTACGCATTCTTATACTCCTCAAAAAGATCTTCACTGGTAATTAAAATTTCACGCATTTGATTCCGTAATGCTTCTTTTTGGTCATCACTTAACTGTTCAAATCGCATTGTTCCCCGTAATCCTCCCTGAGATTTCACGTCTTTAAGTTTCTTGGCAATTTTTGAAATATCTTTGATAAAGGAATCAATATTTTCATCCTTCTTAGCATTATCAAGGTATTCATCATAAATATCGTTAAATTCTTCAAACGAATCCTTTGAATCGGTAATTGCTTTACTTAGCGAAGCTGCTCCCGTAATTTCATGCTCTAATAAATCATCTTGAATATCTTCAACAATGTCTTCAACTTCACTGTTAAATTCATTGTTTTCCTTTTTCTTGATGATGTTCTTCTTATAGTCACGTCCTTCATAGGCCATCGTTCCACCGGCACCTTGACCAATTCTTGACAGTACCCATACAAAGAACGTTAATTTAGTTTCATTTTTATTAACCTCTGAATCTTCACTTTTACCAAAAGTTGTTCTCAAGGTTTTAGTCATTTCATAAAATACTGAATACGTTCCGATTTCTTTAATCAAATAATATGCATCCTGTGGTACACCAATGAACTCTAAGAATTCGCGCATCAAAACAACCGCATTAAAATTATCTTTCACTTCTTGTTTCTTCATATTAGCTTTTTCAGCATAATCATTAAGTGTAAATAAATTTTCATCAGCGGTTGTTCGGTAAATATCAACGGCTTTATCTAACGGATCATAGTCTTGCCGCTCTTCAACACCCATTTGAATTGCTAATTCAAGACTTTTAATTCGTTGACGATCAACCTTTTTGTCATATGAGAATGGTAAAATAACAGCTTCAAAATAGCCATTCTTGCCACTTTCATTTTGTAATTCTCTTAGTGCCGTGAATCGCCGATTACCATCAATGATTCGTCCATCGTCCAACACATATCCAAAAACCTTTTGACCATCTTTTTCGATATCTTTTTTTGTTCGGTTAAGCTTTGATGAATTATCTTTACGAATTAGTTTCGCAATTTGGTCATTATATTCTGGATTAATACTGTCCGAAACTGGTTCAAGATCAATTCGTTCTTTTTCCATTTCGGAAGCAATTCGCCCATTTTCATCATTGTAATATAGATATTTCAATGGAACTTGATATACATCCAATAATGAAGAATTAAGCTCTTCAATTTTAATTGGAAGTTTTGGCTTCGCTCCCGTTTTCTTAAATTCACCGTCTTCTACTAATTTTGTAAGTGAAATGCTCATATTTACTTTTTATTCCTCTCCTTCTTGAATTCTTCTTAACTTTTCTTGGACCTCTTGATCGCTGGTTGCCATCATATAGTAAATTCCGCTTTCATGTAACTGTTCAAAATACTTTTCCTGAATTTTAACAATTTGATTATCACTTTCACGACGATTCTCAGCTTTGGTTTCAACCATTAGATATTTAGGATCCTCTCCATCCTTTTCGATTTTAAAAATAAAGTCTGGTGTGGTTGTCCCATGATCATATCGTGGGATTTTAATTGCTTGCTTTGGTAACTTACCATAAACAGTAATTTTTTGATTATCGTAGTTATGTTTTAAAATATCTAATTCCGGATCGTCACTATCAAAACGTAATGGCGGACGATCATAAAGATATTTATTATCTGCTTCGGTTGCACTAATACTATTGACCCCAATAGTGCTTGCAGATACCGTATCAAGAAAATCATCTTTTTCATAATCATAAACTGATGTTGAAGCATTAAAATCTAATGACTCATAATGATAAAGATTAGCAAAAAAGTTATTAAATCGTTCATTGAAATCCTTTATCAGATTATTCATTGTAATTTCGTTAATAAAGTCTTTATCATTATTTACTGATTTCATTCCTTCAATTGTATACTTATTGATCGTTGATGGTTGCAAGCCAGTTGCTCGCGATATTTGTTCAAGAAATTTACCATAACTCATGGTTTCATATTGAGGTGCCTCATAATCTTCTTTTTGTTCACTGATTACGGCTTCTTCATCAACATGAACTCTTTGTTTGATATTTTGAACAGCCTGTTTTACATAATTATCGCTATTTGAAAAAGCAGCTTTCGCGATGCCTTCAACCTGATTTTCCTGACCGCGATCAAAAACAACCATTGAACGTCGAACAAGTTTTAACCAAATTTTTCGTAATTTATTCCAGTTTTCTTTATTTAACTTTACTTCTGTTGATTCTGGATGTTTATTCATATCACGAACTTTATCACTCGCAACTTTCTTCTGTTTTACAACTGGATATAATTCTTCAAGCGCTTCAAAACCTGACATTGTTTTTCCATTAAGTTCAACTTTGTCATAGAAATTTCCAGAATAATCGATAATATTATGTTTTCCCAAGTTATTTTTTAATTTGTCTGCATCGAATTCCGGATCTGTTTTTTGACGTTCTTCAACAATTAACTTAATTATATTTTCATCAAGCTTTTCTTCGTTCAATTGAACATCCACGTCACTATTAATTTCATTAACTAATGTGTTTGCAAAATCTTTTTCATCATATCCAATTAAAAATGATAACCGACTTTCAAATTTATCTTGATGAACTCGATTACCATTTTCATCAACTGGCAAACGAAGTCCACGACCAACTTCTTGGATCTTACTATTTTCTGATCCCGATGTTCTTAACTTGGCAATTACAAAAACATTTGGATTATCCCAGCCTTCACGCAAAGTCCATTTTGAGAAAAGAAAACGTCGCGTTATCCAATTTCCATCTTTATCCTTAAAACTAAGCATCTTTTCTTTGTTTTTAAGGATGTCATCAACTTCAGCTTGAATATCATCGTCTGGGTTTTTCCGACCATTATCGCCGCTAAAATATCCAGCATACACCTGTTGATGTTCTGAGTTTAAACTTTTAAGAGTTGCTTGTAAAAAATCACAGTATTCTTGTTCACGTTTATTCGTTGCACGTGAATAATATTTTATTCGATCATTTAATTTTTTACGCAATAATTTTTCAAATTTCTCAGTTAACCAGCCTTTTTCACGTCCAGTTCCATCTGACTTTCTTCGGCCATAACTATCAATGCTATCAATAAAAAATAACGATAAAGTTTTAATTTTAGGAGCACCATTCTTTCGAAGAAAGTTTCGCTCTTCAATTCTAAAATGCTCATCAATTGCTTGTTTAATAATTCTTTCTTGATATGATTCAGTAAATGTTCCCGGAATTAGTTTCATTCCTGGCACAATTTCTAAATTGTTCGATAATTTTCCTTGCTTTGTTGATCCACCATCATACGTGATCGACCCTTCAAACCAATTATCAGCTACCGCAAGGTTTTCACCGGTTTGAACAACTTTTTCTTTACCATTTGGATCTTGTAAAATTAGTTCATTCTTTCCTGTTGACTTTACTTTGTATGTATCCTTAATAATTTCGTTTGATAACATCGGATAAGTAATATCTATTCCTTTTACAAGACCTTGATTAAAACTTTCAACCGCATTCAAATTATATTGGGGCTTTCCTTGATAATACTGTGCCTTTTCAACTGCATTTTTTCCTCTGCCAACTTTCTTCTTAGGAAAAGTTGCTCCAAACCGGATGATCGATTGTGGTTTCAAATTCATTATATTTTTATAACCAGCATTTCCCTCTGCAAAGCGATGAGGTTCATCAATAATCACTACTGGACGAGTGGCAGCAATCGCCTTAATTGGTGAAGTCTCTCCACCGGCTAAAGTTTGATCATAGTCATTCCGTTTCATTGATTTTGAATTAAGCATCCCTGCATTAATTAGTAAAACCTCAATTTGATTTGAATTTGCACGCGAACTTTCAATAAATTCAGTTAATTGCGACGGAAAATTTCTTCTTCCACCCTTCGCTTTAAAATCACCATTATTAATAACGTTTAACTGAATATGAGTATTCTCATAAAATTGACTAAAATGTTGCTTGGCATAGTCACTTTCAATAAAG
Source organism: Ligilactobacillus sp. 110_WCHN (assembly GCF_030518115.1). Taxonomy (NCBI): domain Bacteria; kingdom Bacillati; phylum Bacillota; class Bacilli; order Lactobacillales; family Lactobacillaceae; genus Ligilactobacillus; species Ligilactobacillus sp. 110_WCHN. Next base: position 2,507 of record NZ_JAULLI010000001.1, on the reverse strand, counting down.
CTCTTTGTCCCTTCTTTGATGCTTGGTAATGGAACAACAATCACAAATTTAAAAATCCCCCGCTTATGCAATTCGTACATCATTCGCGTATAAACATACGTTTTACCTGTTCCCGTTTCCATTTTAATATCAATAAAATAATCTTTTTCATAGGCATGCTCAATTAATGGGTTAGCAAAATTTAATGAATCTGACTTTAAGTGATCAATTGCTGGAAAAGTTTCATTAATTCGCTTTAAGGCTTCACTTTGATGTTGTAATTCTTCTAAAACAATTTTCATATTAGTACCTCTTAATTAAATTAACTTTTGAATTTAATTGTGAAAGTCCACGTTCAAGCTCTTTTATATCCATTACATTAAATGAATAGCCATATACTACAATTGACTGGAATTTCATTTTATTTGTTCCAAGTTGATTTAACAATTCTTTTATTTGCTTTGAATTTAAATTACCATCAATTAAATATAGCCGTGTATCTTTAATTCCATAAGCTTTATAACCTGCAAAATTATATTCAACTAAATCGTCAGTATTAAAGTCGTATCCGTCTTCTGCCAACCAAGTTGTTAAGATGGTATCTTCACCACTAGCATTTCCAGGCACTCCTAAAGCAGAGCTTGAAAAACTATCAATCATATCAGAAACTAATTCATATCTTTCAGGATCAAAATCATAAATTTTATCCAATGTTTCTTTTTGAGGAGATACCACACAATAATGTTTAAATCCTCCATCGAAATTTTCATCTAAATCAGGATTTTCATCTTTAATTTTCTTAGCAGCTCTCTTAATTCGTTCACGACTAATTTCGTCAATACTCATGTATCCAGCATCAAAAGCTGCTTTCCCACCTTTTGTTGGTCTCTTATTACCGTTCTTATCTACTTCATATGTTTTTTCAGGTAACTGAACCATGATAAATTTACGTTTTCCACCATCTTCAGCATTTAATTGCATGACTGCATCGGCTGTGGTTGCAGAACCAGCAAAAAAATCTAAAACATTAAATTCTTTTGACGGAAAGCTTTTTATTAATTTCTTTATAAAATTTACCGGTTTAGGACTTGAAAATAATGATTGTCCATTAAAATAATTATCTCTTACTTCTTTAGTTCCCACGCTGTTTAAATAATTAGAACTAATAAACGTAAGCGATTCAAAAGTTTTATATTCATCTTTTAATTCTTTTTTATATTTTTTAACAAAAAATCCTCTTCTTCCTTTTTTTATATCCTTCTCCCAAATTACTTTGCCTTCTTTAATCCATTTATTAAAAGTATCGTATGAAAATGCCCAATATCTTCCTTCTGGGGGAAAATCAATTTGTCCTGTGTACGGATTCTTTATTTCAAAAGCCATACTACTTCCACCACTTCTAGCACTTGGATTATCTTTAATCCATTCACCATTTTTATCATTATCTGGATTTTTATAATTACTAAAATCCTTTCGATCTCCTCTTAATGACAAAGCTTTTTTTGAAAAAATTTTTATATATTCATGTTGTTGGTTAAATCCGTTTCCTGAATCACTGTTACTAGTTCTAGTTTTTCTAATCATATCTCCAACATAATTCATTTCTCCAAAAATATCATTTAAAACTAAATTTAAGTTTGCCTCCTCATTTTCATCTATAGAAACAAAGATAACACCATCATCCGTCAATAATTGTTTAGCCAACCATAACCTTGGATACATAAAAGTAAGCCATGCAGAATGACTTTTACTTCCCTTCAAAGCATTCAATTTTAAAATATCTTTTTCTGACATTCCAAATACTTCTTCAAGCTGTTTATCAGAATATTCAAATTTATCTGGATAAACAAAATCATCATTTCCCGTATTGTATGGTGGATCAATATAAATCACATCAATTTTATTCGAATAATTATTTCTCAAATGACGTAATACTTCTAAATTATCACCTGTAAAGAATAAATTCTTGCTATTCTTATTTTCTTCTTTTTGGTTATGTTCATTATCTGGAACAATCACAGAAGTTGGTGCATCACCCGCTTGTTTCCGTGCATAATCTTTCCCGATAAAGTTCAATTGATATCCTTCTGAAAATTCATTAACATCATTTTCTTTCAAGGCATTTTGAAATTTTTCAATATCAAAGCCTTCATCATTGAAAAACTCTGGCAGTTTATTTTTTAATTCCTCTAAAAACGCTGTATTTGGCTTAACATTTTCATTTGATTGAAGATGATCCCTAATCACAGCAATCACCTCCATTCAAATAAAAAAATCCATTTTTAAGTATATTAAATATACTTAAAAATGGATTAAATGACTTGACAAATAAACGTTGACCTACATAATCAACGTGTTGTGTTGTGTTGTGTTGTGTTGTGTTGTGTTGTGTTGTGTTGTGTTGTGTTGTGTTGTGTTGTGTTGTGTTGTGTTAAATTTAATGAACACTTTTTTCCTCTCCTTAACTATAAGTACTTTTATTATTATATAGCAAACTTACTTTTTCAAATCATTACAACTTTATATTT